>NZ_QGMP01000004.1 GCF_003259185.1 Isoalcanivorax indicus | reverse complement strand
TTAAATTAAAGCGCCCTGTCAGGGAATCCTGGCAGGGCGTTTTGCTGTGGTGCGCTCTCGCATGGGGAGCCCCCTCTCTTTACCTGTGGGGCCCGCTACGCGGGTCCGGCCACCGGGCACAGCCCGGCGGCGCTCCGCCACACTCGCCGCAGTGCGGCGAAAGCCGTGTGGCTACGCCCCCATGCGAGACGCTTCTCTCCCACTACCTCGCGGCGCAAGCGCCGCCATGCGACACCGGCTACCGCCGGTGGACGCCGCAGGCGCCCCGAAGGGGTCAACGCACCGCGTTGATCAAGTAGGTCGACCCTCTGCCCGCTTACTCCCGCAACCGCCCAGGTACTCCGGAACGAATCACTCCAATACCCCACCAACCTGCACCCTCTCCCGCAAATACCCCGCGACCGTCATCCCGAACCGCAAACGAAACCATCGTGAAAACGCCTTGCCGTCGCTGAACGCCAGCATTCTGGCCAGTTGCTGGATATCCGCCGGGGTCTGCGACAACTGTTGCACAACGAGGGTCCCGCGGATCTCATCCAGTAGCGCCTGGTAAGTACTGCCGTGGACTTTCAGCAGCCGGTGAAGGTGTCGGCCGCTGACGCCTATGCGCTGGCAAACGTCCTCCCGCGATACGCGGCCGCTCGCCAGCAGTGCGTGGATTTCATGACGAACGCGGTCGAGCAGATGCTGTGGCGGGCCGTTGGCGGTGAGGGACATCTCCGCCTGCTGACACAGTGTGTCGAAGACAA
The DNA here is from genome assembly GCF_003259185.1 of Isoalcanivorax indicus. Classification (NCBI taxonomy): domain Bacteria; kingdom Pseudomonadati; phylum Pseudomonadota; class Gammaproteobacteria; order Oceanospirillales; family Alcanivoracaceae; genus Isoalcanivorax; species Isoalcanivorax indicus. The sequence continues at coordinate 162,073 of NZ_QGMP01000004.1, read as the reverse complement.
GCGCATCGCCTGTTGTCGAGGGCGTGTTCAGGGTCTGGGGGTTAAGCAGCAATGCGGAGCAGGGTTGGTTGAAACGAACCGGTGCCGGGAAGACCTGTTGGTAGAGGGGATGCGGGGCGCCGTCGAGCGTGCGTGGCGGGTGGGCCAGATGGACTTCGCGCAGTGCCTGGCTGTTCATGCGCTGGATCATCAGGGCAAGGCTGGCGAGTAGCCATTCTTCATTGTCGCTGATCAATTGCGGGTCTTCGTAGGCCATCTGCACGCACCACAGGGTCGCCCCGGGCCGGTGTCTGAGGTGCAGCTCGAAGAGGTTCGTGGCCAGCTGGCCGAATCGGACAAGCGCGTCAAAAAAATGCCGGATGCTGGGGCTGCTGAGGCAAAGAAAGCCGAGCATGCCGACGTTGGCCCTGGACGGGTCAAATTGCGCAACGAGCTGCAGGCCCGGGATGGGGGCGGGCTGTAACGCAAGGCGATGTCTGAAGAGCCGCTCGACGATGGCCTGGCGTACCCAGCCATCTGTCGGGGCAATGTCCTGTTCGGACAGGCCGGTTTCCCTGAGCACCCGCTGCCGGGGGAGGCCATAGGCCGCACAGGCGCGGAGATAGAGTTGCACGACAGACGTATGCAGCCAGCCCCCGGCGGGAGGCGCGGGTCTGCCAGGTGAGGCATGGCCAGCAAGCGCAGCGGTGTTTCGTTTCATGAGCAAACCCTGCTCTCTCTTTTTCTGGACCAGTTCACAAATCGGGATGAGAGCGGCATCAATGTCCGAATTTGCGAGCGGTCGTGTCCTTTTAAGTGGTTCTCGTGTCAGCACGCCAGGTTCAGGCTACGGAGTCGCTTGAATGCTGACAAGGCTTATATACCAAGAAGAATCAGGGAGAGACATGTATGAAACGCAGCAGGATGTGGGCGCAATATGGCTTGATGACGCGTAGCGCCATGATGATCGTACTCAGCGCTGCCCTGACGGGCATCGCTCATGCGCAAACCACCACACTGGGCACGCGCGGTACGCAGAGCGAGGTCAATCCGGTCATCACGGAAGGCGCCGGTGCGCAATGGTCTTCCTATTCGCGCAACCGGGAGTATCCCCGCACGGCCACATTGCCCTTGCAGTTCATTGATACGCCGGAAGGCGGAAAACTGGCCGTGCTGGTGACGGTGCCGGCTGATGCGCAGGGGAACCCGGTGCCGGGTCCTTTCCCGGTGATCCTGACACAAACCGCCTACCGTATTGACCTCGGTGCGTTGCTGGGTTCGATCCTGCCGTCGCAAACCACGTTGCTGATTGGCGGCGAGGATCAGTACATGATTCGACGCGGCTATATATCCGTAGCCGTGGACGTGCGTGGCACCGGGATGTCCTCCGGTGTCACCGCATTGCTGGGCGAAGAGGAGCAGGCGGGTTACCGTGCTGCGGTGGAGTGGGTCAATCAGCAACCCTGGTTTGATGGCAATCTTGGACTCGCCGGTACCTCGTATCTGGGCATCGCGGCGTTGCAGACGGCTGCCCAGGGCCACCCGTCCGTGAAGGCCGTGTTCGCGCAGGTGCCGATGGGCGATCCATACCGCGACACGGTGGTCACCGGCGGATTGCTGAATGCCGAATTCGTCAATCTGTGGCTGTCGCTGACATACAGTCTGAGTGTCAGCAACGACCTGGCGGAACGCGCCTATCCGCAGCATGCTGAATACATTCGAGGGGTGACGGAGGAGCATGTCGCGGCACTGGATGCCTGGTATCTGCCCACCGTGAACAATGCACTGGATAACGTTCCCGGCTATGCCACCGATGACGGTGCTTTCTGGGCGGTGCGTTCGCCGTTGGAAAGCGCGCGACACATTGAGGTGCCCACCTTCCTGGTGGGCGCCAGCAACGATATCTTCCAGCGCGGTGTGCCGCTGTTGTACGAGCAGATCAAGCAGCAGGGCAACACGAAACTGCTGGTGCTCAAGGGCTCTCATGTATCGTCGATTCTTGATTCGGCCGTTGGCAATCAGTTGAACGGTGGCGCCCCGGGCTCCCAGCAGTTGCTGTTGCGCTGGTTCGATCACTATCTTAAGGGCATGGATACCGGCGTCGATGACATGCCCACTGTGACGCAGTATGTGGAGGGGTACGGGTTGCTCGGTACCCAGCGTTTCGCCACCGCGACCGACTGGCCTCATCCGGCAATCAGCCCGCAGCGCTATTATTTGCGCGCCAACAAACGCCTCACCCGCAACACGCCCTATTCATTCGAATGGCCACACCGGCTGTATGAGCCGGCAGCGCCGGACGTCTCCGTGGTCCGCAGCGCCGATGGGCGGCAGCTGGAAGGTTCGGTGACGGTCCGGGATCACAGTGCCTGCTCAAGCAGCGGGGTGCAGTGGTCGCTGGGCCTGAACGGATTGCTGCCGCTGCCGTGCCATGCCGACAACCGCTATGTGGAGGCACGCCAGGACGCACTGGTATACGAAACGGCGCCGTTGCTGCGGAGCATGTACATCAATGGTCCGATCCAGGCCGATCTCTGGGTGTCGGCGACGCGTCCCCATGCGGCCCTGGCGGTGCGGGTGTCTGTGGTCGATCCGCTGGGTCGGGCCACGCCGATCTCCACGGGGTTGATGTCGGCGGCGCACCGCAAGGTCGATGAGCAGCGCGCCCGCTATATCGACGGTGTGATGATGCAGCCGTGGCATTCGTTTGCCGAGCAGGACATGCAGCCGCTGCAGCCGAATGAGCCGGTCTTGGTGCCGGTCGAGATATTCCCGGCGGCGGCGCTGATCCGTCCGGGGCACCGGTTGCGTGTCTCCATCAGTGCCAGTAACCAGATTCAGGGTGTCTGGCCTCTGCCGTTGCAGGCGCTGGCTGAAGGTAACGCCATCACTCTCTATAACGACGCGCAGCGTCCTTCCAGTGTGGTGCTGCCGGTCGTGCCGGTCAGCGAACTCTAGGCTCAGGGTCGGCGCCCGCCTGTCCCCGTGCAATGTGGAATCGGATGGGCGAGGCGCCGCGCCTTCACGGTGCAACCCGATGGTGCAACCAGTGTGGTGCATCTGCACCACGGTGATGCGCCAATCCCCGGGAAAGCGATGCCGTCCGTCCTGTTCACGCCACACCCTCCCCGAAATTAATCAATAAAAATCATCACGTTAAATCTTTCTGTCACGACGCCTTCACGCGCTGGCACACCCCTTGCTTTTCAAGAACACAAACTTGTGTACAAGAAGGTGCTCAAAAGCATGTACGGGTGGATGATCAACGATTGGCTGGCCGCATACCGGGACGGACCCGCCACACCGCAGGTGCTGGTGGGGGAGCTGGTCGAGCAGTTGCGGCAGGGGGATCCGGCAATCTGGATAGCGGTCGCCACCGACAGCCAGCTGGCGCGCCAACTGGCGCAGCTTGCCGAACGCCTGGCGGCGGCGGGGGGCGCACAGGAGGCGTTGCCGCTTTACGGTGTTCCCTTCGCCATCAAGGACAACATTGATGTGGCCGGTTGGCAGACCACCGCCGCCTGCCCGGGGTTTGCGCGCGAGGCCGAGCAGACGGCTGCGGGCGTACAACGGCTGATGGAAGCCGGCGCCATTCTGGTGGGCAAGACCAATCTGGATCAGTTTGCTACCGGCCTGGTGGGCACGCGTTCGCCATATGGGGCAGTGCGCAATCCTTTCAATCCCGAGTTCATATCCGGCGGCTCCAGTTCCGGTTCGGCGGTGGCGGTGGCGCTGGGGCAGGTGCCCTTTGCGCTGGGTACGGACACGGCGGGTTCCGGGCGGGTGCCAGCGGGCTTCAATAATCTGGTGGGTCTCAAGCCGACACGCGGTGCCGCCAGTGTGCGGGGTGTTGTTCCCGCGTGCCGCTCCCTGGATTGCCTGTCGGTGTTCGCCCTGGATGTGGGCGATGCCGAGACGGTGGCCGGGCAACTTTATGGTTTTGATCCCGAGGACGAGTATGCGCGGCCCCGGCCGGATACTGCGCCGCGTGCGTTTGGCGCGGCGTTGCGTCTGGGCGTGCCGCAGTCGCCGGCATGGTTTGGTGATACAGAAGCCGCCGCCTGCTTCGAACAGGCCTGCGATGGGTGGCGTGCACTGGGCGCGACGCTGGTGCCGCTGGATTTCTCGGCGTTTCATGACGCAGCGGCGCTGCTCTACCACGGCCCCTGGCTGGCCGAACGCCATGTCGCGGTCGGTGATCTGGTGGCCGAGGGCGGGCTGGAGGGTGTTGATCCCATTGTCGCCAGCATTATCGCCTCGGGCGGTCAGTCGTCAGCCACGGATTATTTTCGCGCCGAGTATGCGCTGGCGGGGCTCAAGCGCAAAGCCGATGCGTTGATGGCGCAGGTGGATGCCTTGCTGGTGCCGACGACGCCCAGCCATTACCGGCTGCGGGACATCGAGGCTGAGCCGGTCGAGCTGAATACCCGCCTGGGCACCTACACCAACTTCGTCAACCTCCTGGATATGGCCGCGCTGGCCTTGCCCGGCCCCTTCCGCGCCAGTGGCCTGCCCACCGGCATTACCTTGATCGCCCCGGCCTGGTCGGATGCGGCGCTGCTTGAGTTGGGGCGTCGCTGGCAAACCGCACAACCCTGGCCGCGCGGTGCGACCGGGCAGGCGCTGCCGCCCCTGGTGTCCTCTGTTCCCGCTACGGTGCCGCAGGGGTGCGTGCGCCTGGCGGTGGTCGGTGCCCATCTCTCTGGCATGCCGCTCAACGGCCAACTGATTGAGCGCGGCGCCGCGTTCGTCGAGCGCACGACCACCGCACCGGAATACCGCTTCTATGCCCTGGCGGGCACGGTGCCGCCGAAGCCGGGGCTGCTTCGTGATGCGGAGGGTGCCGCTATCGAAGTGGAGCTGTGGGATGTGCCGGTGGGCGCGTTCGGCTCCTTTGTCGCCCTGATCCCGGCCCCGCTGGGCATCGGCACGCTGCGGCTGGCCGACGGGCGCGAAGTAAAAGGATTCATCTGTGAGGGCTGGGCGCGGGACGACGCCCTGGACATCACCTCATTCGGAGGCTGGCGCCGCTACATGGCGAGCGTCGCCAGCGCCACCGGACAGACAGCGGAGTAAGCAGCATGTTCAGCAAAGTATTGATCGCGAACCGGGGTGAGATTGCTGTACGCAGTATGCGTACCCTGCGCCGGTTGGGTATCGCCAGTGTGGCGGTGTATTCCGAGGCAGACCGCAACGCCATGCATGTGGAGCAGGCGGACGAAGCGGTGCACATCGGCAATGCGCCCGCTGCCGAAAGCTATCTGTGCGGGGATCGTATTATTCAGGCGGCACGGAATACCGGTGCTCAAGCCATCATTCCCGGCTACGGTTTCCTGTCCGAAAATGCCGGTTTCGCTGAAGCCTGTGCGGAAGCGGGGCTGGTCTTTCTCGGGCCAACGCCCACGCAAATGCGCCAGTTCGGGCTCAAGCATGAAGCGCGCGCCCTGGCCGAGGCGGCCGGTGTGCCGCTGGCGCCGGGCACCGGGCTGCTGCGCGATCTGGAGGAAGCGCTGGCTGCCGCCGGGCAGATAGGTTACCCGGTGATGCTCAAGAGTACCGCCGGTGGTGGCGGTATCGGCCTGTCCCGGTGTGACGACGACGCGGCGCTGCGCGATGCCTTCGAATCCGTACAGCGCATGGGCCAGAACTTCTTCAGCGACGGCGGTGTGTTTCTGGAGCGCTTTGTGGATCGCGCCCGGCATATCGAAGTGCAGATATTTGGCGACGGCGAGGGCCGGGTGCTGGCCCTGGGCGAACGGGACTGCTCCATCCAGCGCCGTAACCAGAAAGTGATTGAGGAAACCCCCGCGCCCGGGCTGCCCGCCGCCACGCGAGAAAAACTGATGGCGGCTGCTGTGCGCCTCGGTGAGTCGGTGAACTACCTGTCTGCGGGCACGGTGGAATTTATCTACGACGCGGGCCGCGATGAATTCTATTTTCTGGAGGTCAATACACGCCTTCAGGTTGAGCATGGCATCACCGAGACCGTCACCGGCATTGATCTGGTGGAATGGATGCTCTGCGTCGGCGCGGGCGAGTTGCCCGCGCTGGACACGGTCACCGTAGCGCCACAGGGCGCCGCCATCGAAGTGCGACTGTATGCGGAAGATCCGGTGCGGCAGTTTCAGCCGTCCCCGGGTGTGCTGACCGAGGTCGTGTTTCCGGACAATGTGCGCCTGGACGGTTGGGTCGCCACCGGTACGGAAGTGTCGCCCTACTATGACCCGATGATCGCCAAGCTGATTGTGCGGGGTGATAACCGTGAGGCCGCGATTGCCGCATTGCGCGCTGCGCTGGACGCGACCCGTTTGTGCGGCATCACCACCAATCTGGATTATCTGCGCGCCATCAGCGCCAGTGATGCGTTCATTGAGGGTGTGTTTTCCACCCGCTATCTCGACAGCTTTGTGTATGCGCCGCAGGCGCTGGAAGTCGTGGCGCCAGGCACCTATACCACGGTGCAGGATTATCCGGGGCGCACCGGCTACTGGCATATCGGCGTGCCGCCCTCCGGGCCGATGGATGATTACGCCTTCCGGTTGGCCAACCGTATCGTCGGCAATGAGGAGAGCGCCGCCGGGCTGGAAAGCACCTTGATAGGGCCGACCTTGCGCTGCCACAGCGATACGGTGATTGCGCTGACAGGCGCGCCCACGGACGCCACCCTGGATGACGCACCCGTACCCTTCTGGACGCCGGTGACGGTACGCGCCGGGCAGGTACTCCGCATGGGCCGGGCCAGCGCCGGGTGCCGCACCTATCTGGCCGTGCGCAACGGTATTGATGTGCCGGATTATCTGGGCAGCAAGGCCACCTTCGCGCTGGGTCAGTTCGGTGGTCACGGCGGTCGGCCGCTGCGTGGGGGCGATCTGCTGGACATTTGCGCGCCGAGCCGCCCGGGCTGCCCGACGCCAGCACCGGTTGCGGCACCCGAGCCGGCAGGTCAGGCGCTGGTACCCGTTTACGGCGATACCTGGGATATCGCGGTGCTGTATGGCCCGCATGGCGCACCGGATTTTTTCCAGCCGGAATCCATCGAGACGTTTCTCGCGTCCGAATGGACGGTGCACTACAACTCGAACCGGCTCGGCATTCGCCTGAGCGGCCCCAAGCCCACCTGGACGCGCAGTGACGGCGGCGAAGCCGGGCTGCATCCGTCGAACATTCACGATTGTGAATACGCCATCGGCAGCATCAACTTTACCGGCGACATGCCGGTGATCCTGACACGCGACGGCCCCAGCCTCGGCGGCTTTGTTTGCCCGGTCACGATCTGCAAAGCGGAACTGTGGAAAGTCGGCCAGGTGAAGCCCGGCGATCGCATTCGTTTTCGGCGCATCGACTTTGATGAAGCGCGGGCGCTGGAGCTGGCCCAGGATGCCGCGATCGCGGCCTTGCAAGAAACAGCGCCGACCGTGGCACCTGGCCTGGCCATGGTGCCCGCCGATACCGTCTCGGAAACCGTGCTGGCAGAGCTGCCCGCGCAGCCGGGTCGCCCTGTGGTCGCCTATCGCCAGGCCGGGGACCGCTACATCCTCATTGAATATGGCCCCAACGTGCTCGACCTGACGCTGCGCTTTCGCGTGCACGCGTTGATGCAGGCGCTTGAGGCGCAGCCGATCAAGGGCGTGCTGGAGCTGTCGCCGGGCGTGCGCTCCTTGCAGGTCAATTACGACAGCCGCGTGATCAGCCAGCGGGATCTGATGACCGCATTGCTGGCTATCGAACATGAACTGCCGCCGGTGGGTGACATGAAGGTGCGCACCCGGGTGATCCGGTTGCCGCTGGCGTTCGAGGATTCTGCCACGCTGGACGCGGTGGCCCGTTACCGCCAGTCGGTGCGCGACACGGCGCCGTGGTTGCCCAGCAACGCCGAGTTTATTCGTCGCATCAACGGCCTCGACAGTGTCGAGCAGGTGCGCGACATCATCCATCAGGCCAGCTATATGGTGCTGGGCCTGGGCGATGTCTACCTGGGCGCGCCCTGCGCCGTGCCGGTGGACCCACGCCATCGTCTGCTGACCTCGAAATACAATCCGGCCCGCACCTACACCGCCGAAGGCACCGTCGGCATCGGCGGCGTTTACATGTGCATTTACGGTATGGATTCCCCGGGTGGCTACCAGCTGGTGGGCCGCACGCTGCCGATCTGGAACAAGTTTCTCAAGAACAGCGCCTTCGCCGATGACAAGCCCTGGCTACTGCGCTTTTTCGATCAGGTGCGCTTCTACCCGGTGACGGAAGAAGAGCTCACCGCACAACGGGAGGCTTTCCGCGAAGGGCGTCTGACGCTGGATATTCACGAAGAAGATTTCGATCTTGGCGAGCATCACCGCTTCCTCGACAGCATCGCACCGGAACTGGCCGCGTTTCAGGCACGCCAGAAACAGGCCTTCGATGCGGAGGTGGCGCTGTGGCAGGAAGAGGAAGCACTGGACGCTATGCATCGCGACCAGGATGCACGTCAGGTCGATATCGATACGCCTGTGGGGGGCGAGCTGGTGTCCGCGGACATCAGCGGCAACATCTGGAAGTTGATGGTGGAAATCGGCAAACCGGTGAAAACGGGTGATCCGCTGCTGATCATCGAAGCCATGAAAATGGAGTTTGCCGTTCATGCGCCTGCGGATGGCGTGGTGCACGCGGTGCATTGCGCGGAAGGGCGCGTTATCCAGGCGGGCGATCCGCTGGTGGTCATCATGGAGCAGGCATCATGATCGAATTGTCGCGTATCGACTCGGGCAATGCATCACGCAGCGCCACCCGCGCCGCCAATCTGGCGGAGCGCATCTACGGCCAGCTCAAGCGGGACATCTTTGATTTCCGGCTGTTGCCCGGCGACCGCTTTACCGAAACGGAAGTGGCCGAACGTATGGGGGTCAGTCGCACGCCGGTGCGCGAGGCGCTGTTCCGCTTGCAGCGGGAGAGCTATGTCGAGGTGCTGTACCGCAATGGCTGGCGCGTTCGCCCCTTCAATTTTGAATACTTCGAAGATCTGTACGACGTGCGCACCATTCTGGAGTGCGCGGCGGTGCGGCGGCTGTGCGATCGCGAAACGATGCCACAGCAACTCGAGGATCTGAAACGCATCTGGCTGGTGCCGGAAAGCGCGCGCCTGGAAGACATGAACACGCTCTCGGCCCTGGACGAGCGCTTCCATGAAATGCTGGTGGAGGCTGCGGGCAACAGCGAGATGGCGCTGATCCACCACGATATCACCGAGAAGATCCGCATTATCCGGCGGCTGGATTTCACCAAGCCACCGCGGGTGGATGCCACCTATGTGGAACACGGCATGGTGCTCAAGGCGATTCTCGAACGCCGCCCCGAGCCTGCCCAGATGATGCTCAAGGCGCATATCGAAGAAAGTCGCCGCGAAGTACGCAAGATCACATTGCACATGCTGCACAGCGCCCGGCAGGACGCGCAGGGCAGGGAATAACAACAGTGTTCAGGACCAGGGAAAACACGACAGTCCATCCAACCACGGAATCGGGGGTTCAACCATGAAAACGTCTTACTCTGCATCACGTCAGACCTGTCGCTCCCTGCGGCGGGGGCTGGCTTCGGCACTGGCACTGGCGGTGGGCAGCTACGGCACCGCCCACGCGCTGGAACTGCCGGGCGTCACGGTCGGCGCGGGCATGCGTACCAGCTTTGTCAGCGAGGAATCGGCAGCGCCGGACGGTGGCTCATCCAATGACTTCAGCCTCGACAGCATCCGGCTGTATGTGAACGGCCAGGTCAACGAGAACATCGGTTTCACGTTCAATACCGAGTACTACACCGACGTCAATGATGAAGAAACCATCAGCGTGCTCGATGCCATCGCACGGTTTGAGTATTCCGATGTGTTCAATATCTGGGCGGGGCGCTTCTTGCCGCCGAGTGATCGCTCGAATCTGAGTGGTCCTTACTATCTCACCACCTGGAATTTCCCGCCGGTGCAAGCCTACCCCGCCATCTTTGCCGGGCGTGATGACGGTCTCGCTTACTGGGGGCAAGTCGGCGGTGGTCAGTTCAAGTGGCAACTGGGGGTCTTCGAGGGACCGGAAACCCCGGGGGATGATCTGCTGTATGCCGCGCGCCTGACAGCCAATTTCTGGGACCCCGAGCCTGGCTATTACAACAGCAGCACCTATTACGGCGACAAGGACATTCTGGCAGTCGGTCTGGTGGCGCAGAGTCAGGACGGCGAGAACAGCTACAGCGTGGATGTGCTGATGGAAAAAAACCTGGGTGACGCCGGCACGGTGACCCTGGAAGGCGCCTATTACGACTACGACATTCTGGGCGGCCTGGATGCGCTCGGCGCTGAACCCAGCAACGGCTATTTTCTGCTGGCGGGTTACCTGTTCCCGCAGGAAGTCGGCATCGGCCGCATCCAGCCTGTAGTGCGCTACAGCTACGGCGAAATTGATAACGGCGCCGACGGCAAGGTCACCGATTACAACATCAACTACATCATCAGCGGCCATGGCGCGCGCATCAGCCTCGCCTATCAGGACAAGAAAGACACGCTGTTTGGTGACGACAACGTCTTTGTGCTCGGCCTGCAATTGCAGATGTAACCCGCACGCGCAGACAAACCGGAATTCAAGGAGTCAGACAATGAAAACGACATCACTACTGAGCAAGATCGCTGGGGTCTGCATGGCCGCCAGCGCCGCCCTGGGCATGACCGCCGCCCAGGCCGACACCATCAAGGTGGGTGTGCTGCACTCACTCTCCGGCACCATGGCCATCAGTGAAACGACACTCAAGGACACCATCCTGATGCTGATCGAAGAGCAGAACCGCAAGGGCGGCCTGCTTGGCAAGCAGCTGGAAGCGGTGGTGGTGGACCCGGCGTCCAACTGGCCGCTGTTTGCCGAGCGTTCCCGCGAGCTGCTGCAACGTCACAATGTGGACGTGGTCTTCGGTTGCTGGACCTCGGTATCGCGCAAGGCCGTGTTGCCGGTGTTCGAAGAGCTGAACGGATTGCTGTTCTACCCGGTGCAGTACGAAGGCGAGGAGTCCTCCCGCAACGTGATCTATACCGGCGCGGCGCCGAACCAGCAGGCGATTCCGGCGGTGGATTACCTGATGAACGACATGGGGATCGAGCGCTGGGTGCTGGCGGGGACCGACTATGTCTACCCGCGTACCACCAATCGCATCCTGGAAGCCTATCTGAAGAGCAAGGGCGTCAAGGACGAAGACATCATGATCAACTACACGCCGTTCGGCCATTCCGACTGGCAGAGCATTGTGTCTGACATCAAACGCTTCGGCTCGGCGGGCAAGCCTACTGCGGTGGTGTCCACCATCAACGGTGATGCCAACGTACCCTTCTACAACGAGCTGTCCAACCAGCAGGTGTCTGCCGAGGACATTCCCGTCGTGGCCTTCTCGGTGGGTGAAGAAGAGTTGTCCGGGATCGACGCCCGCAATCTGGTCGGCCACCTGTCCGCCTGGAACTACTTCATGAGCATCGAGAGTGACCAGAACGCCGAGTTCATCAAGAACTGGCATGCGTTTATCGGCGATACCAATCGTGTCACCAATGACCCGATGGAGGCGCATTACATCGGCTTCAATCTGTGGGCCCAGGCGGTGGAAAAAGCCGGCACGACGGATGTCGACAAGGTGCGCAGCGCGCTCTACGGCCTGGAAGTGCCCAACCTGACGGGCGGCACTGCCACGCTGTTGCCGAACCACCACATCACCAAGCCGGTGTTTATCGGCGAGATCCGTGCCGATGGCCAGTACGACGTGGTCTGGCAAACCGACGGTGAAGTACCGGGTGATGCCTGGTCCAGCTACCTGCCGGGCAGCAAGGACATCAAGGCGGACTGGGTCGAGCTCGAGTGCGGCAACTACAACACCAAAACCAGAAAGTGCGCAGGTCAGAACTATTAATACCTGAACAGTTGAAGCCAGACCTGCCGGGCGGGCAGCCGCCCGCCCGGCGTTTCGCAGCAGTACAGGAGTAGCCGGGTGAACAGCATCGTGGCAAGGCTGCCGCAGACAGGCAGCATCATCGCATTACTCTGTTATCTGATGTGGCCCATGTCGGTTCACGCAGAGAGTGGGGCGCACGCGGATAACGGTGGCGTGGCCGAATCATTCGCCCAGGAAGAACGGGTTCAGGAAGCGAACCATGACGATTTTCCCGCCTTGCTGGCGGAGCTTGCCACGGCAAGCTTCCCACGCAAGGTGGCGCTGGTGAACGAGCTGCAGTTGCGCGGCTGGCCGGGCGTGCGCGATGCGTTGGCAGGCTTGCTGGAAGGCGATCTGTATTATCAGCAGGATGACGCCGATACGGTGCGTGTCTATGTGGTGAGCGCTCAGGGCGACGCAGTGACCCTGTTCGATCCGGTCACACAGCAGACCCTGGAGCGGGACGCTATGACAGGGCTGCGACGCATTACCACCAACAATCCGCTGCGCCGCAACCTGCGGGGTGCCGTGGCGCGCTTTGATCTGCAGGATGCATCACCGGCGGTACGCCGGGATGCGGTGGCTGAACTGCGACGGGGGCTGGATGACGCCACCATCGCATTGCTGCGCGCACAGCAGGCCCATGAAACCCATCGTGGTGTGGCGCGCGATATCGATGTCGCGCTGGCCTTGCATGATCTGGAGGACACTGACGTCGCGGTGCGACTGGCGGCGCTGGAAGTGCTCAGCGGCGAGCTGGGCAATGATGTCTATAACCGCGTCCAGCGATTGCTGGCGACGGACGCCAGCGGCGAGCCGCTGGAACCCGATGCCGCCGTGCGGCAGATGGCTGAACGGGCCATCGCACGTATCGAGCAGCGGCGCAGCTTTTTCGGCTTTCTGGAAACGCTTTTCTTCGGCCTGAGCTTTGGCTCCGTGCTGGTGCTGGCGGCTATCGGGCTGGCCATCACCTTCGGTGTCATGGGCGTGATTAACATGGCCCACGGCGAGCTGATCATGATCGGCGCTTACACGTCCTATGTCGTGCAGCTGCTGATGCCGAACCAGATCGGTGTCGCGATACTCGTGGCGGTGCCGGCGGCCTTCATGGTGTCCGGTCTGGTGGGGGTGCTGATCGAGCGCGGCGTTGTCCGGTTTCTGTATGGTCGCCCGCTGGAAACGCTGCTGGCCACCTTCGGTATCAGCCTGATCCTGCAACAACTGGTGCGCACGATTTTCTCGCCCCTCAATCGTCAGGTGCAGACCCCGGACTGGATGAGTGGCCTGCTGCGCTTCAATGATGTCTTCGCCATCACCTACAACCGGCTGTATGTCCTGATCTTCATGTTTATCGTGTTTGCCCTGTTATGGCTGGTGATGCACCGCACCTCCCTGGGGCTGAAGGTGCGCGCGGTATCGCAGAATCGTGCCATGGCCCGCGCCATGGGCGTGCGCTCTGATCGCATTGATGCCCTGACCTTCGGGCTCGGTTCCGGCATCGCCGGGGTGGCGGGGGTGGCCCTGAGTCTGCTGACCAATGTCGGCCCCAATATGGGCCAGGCCTACATCATCGATTCCTTCATGGTGGTGGTGTTCGGCGGCGTGGGAAATCTCTGGGGCACGCTGATCGGTGGCCTGAGCCTGGGGCTGGGCACCAAGCTGGTGGAGCCGCATGTCGGCGCGGTGATGGCCAAGATATTGATGCTGGTGTTCATCATTCTGTTTATTCAGAAACGTAAACAGGGGCTCTTTCCGCAGAAAGGCCGTTCGGCGGAGGGGCACTGATGAGTGATCGCAGTGTATTGTCCCGTTTGATGCAGCACGATCTCGGCAGCCGCATCTTCCTTGGCCTGCTGTTGCTGGTGGGCGCCGGTATGCCCCTGGCGCACCTGCTGTTGCCGGAATCGTCTTTCCTGCACCCCTCCACCTATACGCTGGGGCTGGTAGGCAAATACATGACCTATGCCTTGCTGGCGATCTCGATTGATCTGATCTGGGGTTACTGCGGCATTCTCAGCCTGGGCCACACCGCGTTCTTTGCGCTGGGTGGTTACGCCATGGGTATGTATTTGATGCGCCAGATCGGCACCCGTGGCGTCTATGGCGATCCGGTGCTGCCGGATTTCATGGTGTTCCTGAGCTGGGACAGCTTGCCCTGGTACTGGCTGGGCATGGACATGTTCTGGTTTGCCATGTTGATGGTGCTGCTGATCCCCGGCCTGCTGGCGCTGGTATTCGGGTGGCTGGCCTTCCGCTCCCGCGTTGCCGGGGTCTACTTCTCGATCATCACCCAGGCACTGACCTTTGCGCTGATGCTGGCCTTTTTTCGCAACGAAATGGGCTTTGGTGGCAACAACGGGCTGACCGATTTCAAGGACATTCTGGGGTATGACCTGCAGGCCACCAGTACCCGCATCGGTTTGTTCGTTGTCACCGCCGTGGCATTGGGGCTGGGGTATATCGCCTGCCACTGGATTGTCCGTTCACGCTTCGGGCGCGTCATCACGGCGATCCGTGACGGCGAAGGCCGCGCCCGTTTCATGGGCTACCGCGTGGAGCATTACAAGCTCTGGTTGTTTGTGTTTTCCGGCATGCTGGCGGGCGTGGCGGGTGCCCTCTATGTGCCCCAGGTGGGCATCATCAATCCCGGCGAGTTCGCCCCGCTCAACGCCATTGAAGCCGTGGTCTGGGTCGCCGTCGGCGGTCGCGGCACCTTGTATGGCGCCGTGATGGGGGCGGTGCTGGTCAACTATATGAAGACCTACTTCACCGTCGCCTGGCCGGAGGCCTGGCTGTATGCCCTCGGCACCTTGTTCGTGGTGGTGACGCTGTTCCTGCCGCGCGGCGTGGTCGGGTTGCTGGAGAAGCTGAGGAGGCAGAAAACATGAAGTTGCCAAGATCCCTGGAATCTTTCGCCGATCGAAGTCAGGTGTTTGATATCGTCAATCCGGCGGTGCGCTCGCCGAAGCTGGATGTCAGCCACGGTACGATTCTTTATCTGGAGGACATCACTGTCAGCTTTGACGGCTTTCGGGCCCTCAACGAGCTGACCCTCTATGTCGAGCCGGGCGAGCTGCGTTGCATCATCGGCGCCAATGGTGCGGGCAAGACCACCATGATGGACGTGATTACCGGCAAGACCCGGCCGGACAGCGGCACGGCGTTTTTTGGCCAGAGCATCGACCTGTTGCGTTTGAGTGAGCCGGAGATCGCCCAGGCCGGCATTGGCCGCAAGTTCCAGAAGCCCACGGTATTCCCCGAGCACACGGTGTTCGAGAATCTGGAGCTGGCCATGGCCGGTGACCGCCGGGCCTGGCACATGCTGTTCGCGCGCCTGACCTCAGAGCAGTGTGACCGCATTGACGAAACGCTGGCCCTGATCGGCCTGACCGCGCAACGGCAGGCCCGCGCGGGCAGCCTGTCCCATGGCCAGAAGCAATGGCTGGAGATCGGCATGCTACTGATGCAGCGCCCGGCGTTACTGCTGGTGGATGAGCCCGTGGCGGGCATGACGCCGCAGGAAACCGAACGCACTGCTGAACTGTTGGTGTCGCTGGCAGGCAAGCACACCGTCGTGGTGGTGGAGCACGACATGGATTTCGTCCGTTCCATTGCGCGCACCGTCACGGTGCTGCACGAAGGCAGCGTGCTGGCGGAAGGCAACATGGCTGACGTGCAGGCTGACCCGCGGGTTGTCGAAGTCTATCTGGGGGAGCCGGCATGAGTGGTGAGGGCGTGGAGAGAGAAGGTGTAGTGAGTGCCGAAAGTGTGGAGAGCGCCGCGCCGCTGCTGAGCGTGGAGGGCGTGAACCAGCTCTATGGCGGCAGCCACACCCTCTGGGATGTGGCCATGACGGTACCGCAAGGCGGCTGCACCTGCCTGATGGGCCGCAATGGCATGGGCAAGACCACCTTGCTGAAATGCATTATGGGGCTGCTGCCGATAGCGTCCGGCACGATGCGGTATGCGGGTCAGGACCTGGCGCCGCTGCGGGCGGAAGCTCGGGCCGCCCTGAAAATCGGTTACGTACCTCAGGGGCGGGAAATCTTTCCGCAACTGACCGTGGAGGAGAACCTGCGCCTGGCGGTCTATGCGCGCCCGGACAAGTCGTTCGCGATTCTGGATCAGATCCACACGCTGTTCCCGGTGCTGAAATCGATGGCCCGCCGCCGGGGCGGTGATCTGTCCGGCGGCCAGCAGCAACAACTGGCCATCGGCCGGGCGCTGGTCATCGAGCCGCAACTGCTGATCCTGGACGAGCCCACGGAGGGCATCCAGCCGAATATCGTCCAGGAAATCGGGGACATCATCTTGCGCTTGAATCGGGAGCAGGGCCTGACCGTTCTTCTGGTGGAGCAGAAGTTGCCGTTTGCCCGCCGCGTGGCCACCGATTTCCGCATTATCGACAAGGGGCGTCTGGTGGCCGACGGCCCCATGGCTTCTCTGGATGACGGGCTTATCCGGCGCCACCTTACAGTTTAAATCGTGGGCTGGTTTCTCGCAGCGTACCGCCGGCGCGTGCCGGGCCGGACTGCCGAGATGCCCGGCTTGTCGGATACAAGCCCTCCCCTGTTGCGAGGTATGTTTGGGGCCATCGAGAAACGGTGGTAAGAACTTGTTCTGACATGGATCGGAGCTCAATGCAGGGGCGTTGTTCTATGTGGGTAAGTGCTGGTGGAATTGGCGTTGTTAGATCGGGAAGGTTTAGTGAAAATATTCGGGGTTCTCTGCGTGGTGTTTATGGCTTGGAGGGGCGCTTGTTGACGAATGTTCGGTTGTAGTCACTGCAGCTCTAACTCCTAGCTGGCAGTGACTATCTGCTTTCATTTAGGGTTGCAATAGCTATCCAAGTTGATGATTTAAGTGGCGGGGCACTGGCTCTGTCTTGAGATTCTGGCTATGCCAGGGCGGGCAATTCCCATTACAGTATCAAAGCCTCCAACAATAATTATTTCTCCGCTTGTTTGCTGGGCGACGCTTTGAATTCCGAAATAGGTTTGTGATGCTCCGTATACGCTGGTAGTCACTCCCCCCTGCATGTTGAAATCCGGGTCAAGCGAGCCATCAGAGTTGAATTTCATAAGGGTGGATCCCCCTGCTCCCGGAAGGTTTGATATCGGTATGATCAGGGATGCATCGTCCTGGATAAGAATTACCGAGTGTCGGTTAGGCACATATTGACCTGCAGGCACAGCAATGTTGAAGTTTGAGGCAATGCTATTGTCGAAATTAAGTTTCCCTAGAGGGTGGAGGGTGTCGCCAGAGCTTATTCGAGGGATGAGCGCGCTGCCAGAAATAAATCCTGAGGGTGCATGTCCTGCGGATACATGACTGGTGAGGTCATTGCTAATGCTGATGCTTCTTAGTGCGTCGCCATTCGGCAGAAATTCCGCTATTCCCTTAACAGGAATATTGCCCTCACTGTCTTTGATCCAATGGGCAGAATGGGTGACGAGAATCCGACCATCTATTCGGGGGAGAATGCTGGTTGCCCATGGAGAGGTCCCATTTCTATAAAGTCTTAGTTCAAAGTCAGGATCACGCAAATCTGCGTTTGTCCATCGTTCAATGCCGCGAGGCCTGCTTACCAAAAGGCGGCCTTCATAATCTTGTGCAATGGCGCGTGCATTCTGATCGGATAGGTGTGCGCTGTATTGATTCGAGTCGTAAAGAAACTCAGTGTTACCGTTCTCGTCGAGTCTGACAATTCCATAGGCATCGTCCCCTCTGAAATTGTTAAATTCTCCGTATAGTATGATTTTGTCATTTCCAAGAATGAAAGGTTTCTCAACTCTCGCTCTGAACAGGGAAATATCTACTTCGTTGAAAGTTGTGTCGATAGAGCTGTCTTCGTTTAGTCGCATGACTTTGAAATGGTTGGACGCAAGTCGAGTTACCAAGATGGCCTTGTTGTTGCTTTGCATTGAAACGCTGAGAGGCATTCCGTGCGTGGTTGTGTCGAAGGTGGCGCCGTAGTCGTCCACTTGAAGAGCCATTGCGCTACTGGAAAAAAGCATAATCAAGGCAAGTCGTGTTATTGCTGCTCTCATTTTCGCTCCTTGCTAGTTGTTATAATTGTTCAGGTCTTTCTGGGCTTTTTAGCCAAGATACTATCCCATGGATATATTCTTGGGTACATCCCTGTTGGTAATTATGGCAGGGAAGGGCTTTGCTCGCAGTGCGTATCCTGCTCTATGCAGAGTTCCGCCCGGCGATCTGTGATCCAGCTCTTGAGACAGGTGAGAAGGGGACTCCAGCCTACTGTGTCAGTGAGTGATGCGTCTGTGAACCAGCCACATGATAAGGGCCGCGCCGATGCCCCAGGCGCCGTTGACGATCAGGCCGCCGATCACGGTCTGCGTGGAGACGGGCAGTGACTTGAGGGGGAAGACCACCAGCATGGCCACTGCCGTCGGCGCTGCGGCCCCGAACAGCAGTGCCCGCAACCAGTAGCGTTTGCCGTGGCAGGCGCGGATCAGCGCCCAGAGCGGCAGACCCCAGAGGCCACCCCAGAAGGCCAGCGACAGGACCTGGGGGACGCCCAGCGGCGGCACCGGTGTCATGTTGAACGGCGGGGCAGGGATCGCGCCCAGGGTATAGAACAGACCGATCACCGATTGGTGAAACAGCAAGGTGGCAAGAAAGCCCGCAACAAAGGCCTTGATCCAGAGCATAGATACCTCCCGGAGGCCCGAGGCTGGGCCGTGCCGCACCATTATGGCGCGTCGGGGAGGGTGGTGCATCCTGACGGGCCGCCGCAGTTTTTGCTCACCTCGCCAGTCTAAAATGGTATCGTTACAGGCTGCGTGCCGGACGACCGTTTGTGGTGCCCATGCACCCGGGGTCAGCCGGTGTCTGGACAAGCGCTGAATACATTTTTTGACGGTCTCGCTTGGGACCGCACCCCTGACATCAGAGAACAAACGGGAGAACGCAGCATGAATGCTACAGCCAATACTGATCTCAAGATGCCGCTGGAGGCCCTGCAGGAGCGGGTGCGTCAGCAGAAAGACACGGTTGCCATGGTGCAGCCCCTGGGCGGCGGCACGCTGCGCGAGTACACCTGGGGCGAGCTGGATGACGAGACCCGCCGTATGGCGGCCTATCTGAAAAGCCTGAATCTGCCCGCAGGCTCCAATATTGCGCTGATGTCCAAGAACTGTGCTGAGTGGATGATGGCGGATTGGGCGATCTGGATGGCCGGGCATGTGAGTGTGCCGCTGTACCCGACGCTGACCGCCGAGAGCGTGCGCCAGATTCTGGAGCACAGTGAATCGAAGCTGCTGTTCGTGGGCAAGCTGGACGTCTGGGACGAGGCCAAGGCAGGTGTGCCGGACGGCATGCCGATGCTGTCCTTCTCGCTGTCGCCGGACGATGCGAAACAGGCCTTCCCCTGTTGGCCGGATGTCATTCGCGAGCAGCAGCCGCTGGCGGAGATCAGCACGCCGCGTAGCGATGACCTGGCTACCATCATTTACACCTCCGGCACCACCGGGATGCCCAAGGGGGTGATGCATAATTTCGGCAACCTGGCGATGATGGGCAGCAAGATGCCGAGCATCTATTCGCTCTCGTCGAACGACCGGATGATTTCCTACCTGCCATTGTCGCACGTGGCGGAGCGTGCAGCGGTGGAGCTGGCCATGCTGTATGTGGGCATGAAGGTGTTCTTTGCCGAGTCGCTGGATACCTTTGCCGAGGATATCAAGCGCGCCCGTCCGACACTGTTCTTTGCCGTGCCGCGCATCTGGACCAAGTTCTACCAGAAGGCGAGCGATGCGGTGCCCCCGGCCAAACTGGCCAAACTGCTGAAAATTCCTCTGCTTAACCGGGTGATCAAGAAGAAAGTCCTCAGTGCCATGGGTTTGCAGGACTGCCGTCTGGCATTGTCCGGCGCCTCGGCGCTGTCCGAGGAAGTGATCGTCTGGTTCAAGGCGCTGGGCCTGGAGATCCTGGAAGTGTATGGCATGACCGAAAATATGGCCTGGTCGCACACCACGCGTCAGGGGGACCAGAAAATCGGTTGGGTCGGCAAGCCGAACGACGGCGTTGAGTGCCGTATCGCGGAGAATGGCGAAATTCTGGTGCGTAGCCCGGGTAACATGACCGGCTATTTCAAGCAGCCGGACAAGACGCGCGAAGACCTCACGGAAG
This sequence comes from Isoalcanivorax indicus, assembly GCF_003259185.1. Classification (NCBI taxonomy): domain Bacteria; kingdom Pseudomonadati; phylum Pseudomonadota; class Gammaproteobacteria; order Oceanospirillales; family Alcanivoracaceae; genus Isoalcanivorax; species Isoalcanivorax indicus. The sequence continues at coordinate 142,018 of NZ_QGMP01000004.1, read as the reverse complement.
ACGGCTGGCTGCACACCGGCGATGTGGGGGAGATCGATTCGGAAGGCCGCCTGCGCATCACGGGCCGGGTGAAGGAGATTTTCAAGACCGAGAAGGGCAAGTATGTGGCGCCAGCACCGATCGAGGGTCGTCTGGTGTCGCATCCGGGCCTGGATCAGGCCTGTGTGATGGGGGTGGATCTGCCGCAGCCGGTGGCGCTGCTGTGCCTGTCGCCGGAGGAAGAGGCGCATCTGGGCAGTGACGCGGCCCGTGATGCCTATATCGACGGCCTGAAGGCGCTGCTGACGCGCGTCAACAGCGAAATTGATGCCCACGAGCGGCTCGATGCCCTGGTGGTGGTGCCGGAAACCTGGGGCGTGGAGAACAACCTGCTGACCCCGACCCTCAAGCTCAAGCGCAACGAACTGGAAAAACTGTACAAGGATCGTGTGCCGGGCTGGGCCAGACAGCGGGGTGTCATCTGGGCGCGATGAGCCGCGCTGCGGAGGGGCCAGATGGCGACCTGGTGCGCTGTCTGGCCGATGGCCGCTACCATTCTGGCGAGACGCTGGGCGCCTTGCTGGGCGTTTCCCGGGCGGCTGTCTGGAAGCGCTTGCAGAAGCTGGCTGTGTTCGGGCTGGATGTGGAGTCCGTGCGCGGCAAGGGGTACCGCCTGCCGGGTGGGCTGAACCTGCTGGACGCGGAGGGGCTGCGTGCCGCCATGGCGGCGGCGGGCGGCAACCCGCAGGCGCTCTCGTTACACCTGCTGGATGCCACGGATTCCACCAATGCTGACGCTCTGGCGCTGTCCCGGGAGGGGTTGCGTCAGCCATTGGCCGTGTTGGCGGAATACCAGCGAGCTGGCCGTGGCCGCCGTGGTCGTGCCTGGCAGTCTCCCTATGGCCGTAACCTTTATCTGTCCTATGCGGAGAGTTTTTCCGGTGGGGCGGCGGCGCTGGATGGCCTGAGTCTGGTGGTGGGTGTGGTGGTGGCCGATGTGCTGGCAGGGGCGGGTCTGGCTGAACGGGTTCAGCTCAAATGGCCCAACGACATCTGGGTGGGCGGGCGCAAGCTTGGCGGCATTCTGGTGGAGCTGGCCGGTGACATGGACGGTGTCTGTGTGCCGGTCATCGGCATCGGCATCAACGGCCACCTGTCCGCTGCAGCGGCCGGGGCCATTGACCAGCCCTGGACGGACCTTGCCCGGGAGCTGGGTGGGGCACCCGATCGCAGCGGGCTGGCCGGCGCCCTGCTGGCGGGCCTGCAGCGTGCCCTGGCCACCTTCCGGCAGCAGGGGTTTGCCCCTTTCCGCGCTGCCTGGCAGCAGTACGATTGCTGTGCCGGGGAGTATGTCACGGTGCAGCTGGGCGAGCGGCGCATCACCGGGCGCGCCTGCGGGGTGACGGCGCAAGGGGCGCTGCTGGTGGACGTGGAAGGCACATTGCAGCAGTTTCATGGCGGAGAGGTGAGCGTGCGCCCACTTCCGTCAGAGTGAACCGGCGAGGGGAATCGGCAGCCCATGAAGCTGTTCCTGGATATTGGTAACACCGCCATGAAATGGCGAGCGTACCTCGACAGTGATGCTGGCGCAGTGCGCCGGGAAGGCGGTCGAGCCCACCAGCGGGACTGGGAGAGGCTGGCGCGTGAGCTGGCCATCCAGTGCCAGCAACCGGTGACGGTGCTCGAGGTGGCCTCGGTGGCAGGTCGCGAGAGTGATGCGGTGCTGGCGCGAGCGCTGAGTGCAGAGCTGGGTTGTACGCCGCGCTTCTATTATTCCCCGGCCAGGGATTGCGGTGTAAGCAATGCCTATGCCGAGCCAGCGCGTCTGGGCGTGGATCGCTGGCTGGCGGTGGTGGAGGCCTGGCATCGGGATGGTGCCTCGATCATCATCGATTGCGGCAGTGCGCTGACGGTGGATGCGGTAACAGCCCGGGGAGAGCATCTGGGCGGCTACATTGTGCCGGGTCTGGGCATGCTGCGTGACAGCCTCTCCCGGGGTACGGCGCAGGTGCGGGTCACTGACAGCGTCGGCGTCAGCCTGGCGCCCGGGCGCAGCACCAGTGAAGGGGTGGAGAACGGCGTGCTGCGCATGTCGGTCGCTTTCATTGCGGATGTGGTGGTTGAACTGCGTCAGGTGCTTCATGATACTTGCAGTGTTTACCTGACGGGTGGCGACGCGCGGGTGTTGCAGCCGCTGCTGCCGTTCCCGGTGCCCTGCGATCCTGACCTGGTGCTCGACGGCCTTGAGCGGGTGACTGGCAATCTGTGATCCCGGACGCGCTGCCGGGCCAGCAAAGACGCTACAGTAGACTGCGCCGGCGTCTGATCCGGTGACAGCAACAAGAAATCCGGCCGGATGGCCAGCGGGGAGTAGGGGCGTTCATGCGCTGGGTCTTCTACAGTCTTCTGATTCTCAACGTCATTTATCTGGGCTGGCAACTGCTGGGCTATACCGCAGCGCCCGCGCCGCCGGTGGTCAGCCGTGCGGCGGCCCCCGCAAGCCTGCAATTGCTGGAGGAGGCCGGGCATCGTGCTGGCGCTGTCCGGCGGGCTGACAGTCCGGCGCGTGGGGCCATGTGCGTGGTAGCCGGCCCCTGGGGCCAGCGGGCCGACGCCGAGGCCCTGCGGGCACAGGCGGCGGAGATTTCCCCTCGCGGCAGGGTGCAGCCGGTGACGGTGCGCCGTGACCGCCTGAACTGGGTCTATTTGCCGCCTCAGGCGCGTCGCGAAGATGCGCTGGGTGCCCTGCGAGAGCTGCAATCCCGGGGGGTGGACAGCTTTATCGTCAGCGAAGGTGAGGACGCCAACGCCGTCTCGCTGGGTTATTTCAGCAGCGAGGAGTCGGCGCGCGGGCTGCAGGTGCGTATGCGGGATGCGGGCTATCCTGCGGAGGTCCGTGAAACCTGGCGCGAAACGGTCGAGTACTGGGTCTACTACCCCCTCCTGCCAGACGAGGCGGAAGCCCGTCTGGCAGCCCTCGTGGCCAGCGGCAGCGGCGATGCCGGTGTCGAGCGGGCCGCCTGCCGCTAGAGGTTCCCCGGAAAATCTGCCGGATTCAATTGCTTGCCGGGGCACCTTTCATTACAATGCGCCACCTTTGCAGGCTGGCGTAGCTCAGTAGGTAGAGCAGCTGATTTGTAATCAGCCGGTCGGGGGTTCGATTCCTCTCGCCAGCTCCAGATCATCACGGCGGGTCGCAGGAACCTGTTGACAAGCCGTTATTGCAAAAAGAGAATGTACGCCCTTTTTGGAGGGGTTCCCGAGTGGCCAAAGGGATCAGACTGTAAATCTGACGCGCAAGCTTCGCTGGTTCGAATCCAGCCCCCTCCACCACATTGTAAGGAGGCACTGAGCAGAAATGGCGCTCGGTGCAGTAAAAAGCCTCCGGTGCTCGGGCCGGGGGCTGGATTTGAACCAGACGGTTCGACGAGCCGCCAAAGGCGCGGCAAGTAAAGGTTTTCAAGGCACAGCACCAGGCTGGCGAATCCGGCCAGGATTGAAGGCAAGGTTCGCGGGTGTAGTTCAATGGTAGAACCTCAGCCTTCCAAGCTGATGACGCGGGTTCGATTCCCGCCACCCGCTCCATCAGTCGCTGTGCTGCAAAGTGTTCATCGCCGCAAGGTGATATGAAGTTAATGCTCATATAGCTCAGTAGGTAGAGCACTTCCTTGGTAAGGAAGAGGTCACCGGTTCAAATCCGGTTATGAGCTCCAATTTCCGACCCCGGAGCGTGCTCCGGGGTCGGCTTCATGTCTCGCGGGTGGCGCTGAAGGTGGTCACGATGTCCGGGTGGGCGCGTGTCCTTTTTGTGTTTTCCGGGCAATGCTTCGCTGTTCACAGGCAGGAACGCACAACCGAACTGAGAGGTAGAGAGTCGTGGCAAAGGCAAAGTTTGAACGTAGCAAACCGCATTTGAACGTAGGCACCATTGGTCACGTTGACCATGGCAAGACCACGCTGACGGCAGCCCTGACGAAGGTCTGTCACGAAGCGTTCGGTACTGGCGAAGCGCGTGCGTTCGACCAGATCGACAACGCTCCGGAAGAGCGTGCCCGCGGTATTACCATCGCTACCTCTCACGTTGAGTACGACTCCCCGACGCGCCACTACGCGCACGTTGACTGCCCGGGTCACGCTGATTACGTGAAGAACATGATCACCGGTGCGGCGCAGATGGACGGCGCGATTCTGGTGGTATCGGCTGCCGATGGCCCGATGCCGCAGACCCGCGAGCACATCCTGCTGTCCCGTCAGGTTGGCGTTCCCTACATTGTCGTGTTCCTGAACAAGGCCGACATGGTAGACGACGAAGAGCTGCTGGAACTGGTTGAGATGGAAGTGCGTGAGCTGCTGAGCGCCTACGACTTCCCGGGCGACGACACCCCGATCATCAAGGGTTCTGCCCTGAAGGCGCTGGAAGGTGACCAGTCCGAGATTGGCGCTCCGGCGGTCCAGAAGCTGGTAGAGACCCTGGACGAGTACATTCCTGAGCCGGAGCGTGCCATCGACGGCGCCTTCCTGATGCCGATCGAAGACGTGTTCTCGATCTCTGGTCGCGGTACCGTGGTGACCGGTCGTGTAGAGCGCGGCGTGGTGAAAGTGGGCGAGGAAGTGGAAATCGTCGGCATCAAGGACACCGTCAAGACGACCTGTACTGGCGTTGAGATGTTCCGCAAGCTGCTGGACGAAGGCCGTGCGGGCGAGAACGTGGGCGTGCTGCTGCGTGGCACCAAGCGTGACGACGTTGAGCGTGGCCAGGTGCTGTCCAAGCCGGGCACGATCAAGCCGCACACCGGTTTTGAAGCCGAAGTATACGTGCTGAGCAAGGAAGAAGGCGGTCGTCATACCCCGTTCTTCAACGGCTATCGCCCGCAGTTCTACTTCCGTACGACGGACGTGACGGGTGCGTGTGACCTGCCGGAAGGCGTAGAGATGGTCATGCCGGGCGACAACGTGAAGATGACGGTGAAGCTGATCGCGCCGATCGCCATGGAAGAAGGTCTGCGCTTCGCGATTCGCGAAGGTGGCCGTACCGTGGGTGCTGGCGTGGTGGCCAAGATCCTCGAGTAAGTCATACAGTATGGCGATTGGCTGATATTTCGGCTGATCGTGAGGCCGGGGCTGCGTGAGTGCGCACCTCGGCCTGCTGCGTTAAGCGGCAAAGTGTTGAAAGGTTACAGGCCAGTAGTTCAATTGGTAGAGCACCGGTCTCCAAAACCGGGGGTTGGGGGTTCGAGTCCCTCCTGGCCTGCCAAGTTTTCCCGACGCCATGATTTGATGGCAGGGTGTATCGGTCATGAGTGAAAAGACAGAAGCGCAGTCAGGCTCTTCCCCGGCACAGGTCATCAAGTGGGCTGTGGTGGCGGTGTTGCTTGGGCTGGGTATATGGGGCAATACCTACTACGGCGAAGATGTGTCGCCGCTGTATCGTGCCCTGGGCGTGGTGGTGCTTGCGCTGATGGCGGCGTTTGTCGCTTTGCAGACAGAGCAGGGTCGCGCCTTCAACCAGCTCCGCAAGGATGCCATGGTGGAAATGCGCAAGGTAGTCTGGCCGACGCGCCAGGAAACCGTGCAGACCACCCTTATTGTGCTGGCCTTTGTTGTGCTGGTGGCGATCATCCTTTTCTTTTTCGACTGGATTCTTAACGGGGTTATTTCCCGGGTCATCGGCTAAGAGGTAGACATGGCGAAGCGCTGGTATGTGGTTCATGCCTATTCCGGCTTTGAGAAGCATGTGAAGCGGGCACTTGAAGAACGCATCAAGCTGCGCGGGATGGAAGATGATTTCGGCGACATTCTGGTGCCGACGGAAGAAGTGGTCGAGATCAAGGGCGGCCAGAAGCGCAAGTCCGAGCGCAAGTTCTTTCCGGGCTATGTGCTGGTGCAGATGGAAATGAATGACGGCACCTGGCACTTGATCAAGGAAACGCCGAAGGTGCTGGGTTTCATTGGCGGCACCCCGGACAAGCCCTCACCGATCACGGATCGGGAGGCAGATGCCATCCTGCGTCGCATGGATGACAGCACGGACAAGCCGAAGCCGAAGACGTTGTTCGAGCCGGGTGAGGTGGTGCGTGTTACCGACGGCCCGTTTGCCGATTTCAACGGTGTGGTCGAAGAAGTGAATTATGAGAAGAGTCGCCTGCAGGTTGCAGTGCTGATCTTCGGCCGCTCTACCCCGGTAGAGCTGGAATTTGGTCAGGTCGAAAAGAGCTGATCACAGTAGCGGTCGTATACCTGGTAATGCAGGGGCGACTTAAGACAAACCTCAGGGGAGCCGCAGCCGGTACGTTCGGCAAGGCGTTTGAACCCAAGGGAGTTGAACATGGCTAAGAAAATCCAGGCCTACATCAAGCTGCAGGTTGCAGCGGGTGCGGCCAACCCCAGCCCGCCGGTCGGCCCAGCACTGGGTCAGCACGGTGTGAACATCATGGAGTTCTGCAAGGCGTTCAACGCCCAGACTCAGGAGATGGAAAAGGGCTCCCCTGTGCCGGTGATCATCACGGTGTACAGCGACCGTTCCTTTACCTTCGTCATGAAGACGCCGCCGGCCTCTTTCCTGCTCAAGAAAGCAGCAGGTATCAAGAGCGGCTCTGGCGTGCCGAACAAGAACAAGGTGGGCAAGGTGACCCGTGCCCAGCTTGAAGATATTGCGAAAGCCAAGGAACCGGACCTGACTGCGGCAGATCTTGACGCAGCGGTGCGGACAATTGCCGGCAGTGCCCGGTCCATGGGTCTGGACGTGGAGGAATAAGCGATGGCCAAGCTGTCCAAACGCGCCCGTGCGATCCGTGAAAAGATTGAACCGGGCAAGCAATACGCTATTGAAGATGCCGTGAACCTGCTTTCCGAACTGTCGAAAGTGAAGTTCAAGGAATCCATCGACGTGGCGGTCAACCTGGGTGTTGATCCGCGCAAATCCGATCAGAACGTGCGTGGCGCTTCCGTGCTGCCGCACGGCACCGGCAAGACCGTGCGTGTAGCGGTATTTGCTCAGGGCGCCAATGCTGAAGCGGCGAAAGAGGCTGGTGCCGATATCGTCGGTTTCGATGATCTGGCCGAGCAGGTGCAGGGCGGCGAAATCAACTTCGACGTGGTCATCGCTACCCCTGACGCCATGCGCGTCGTGGGCAAGCTGGGCACCATCCTGGGCCCGCGTGGTCTGATGCCGAACCCGAAAGTGGGCACCGTGACGGCGGATGTGGCCACGGCGGTCAAGAATGCCAAGGGCGGCCAGGTGCGTTACCGCACGGACAAGGGCGGTATCATTCACTGCATCGTTGGTCAGGTCGGTTTCGACGCCAACGCCGTGAAAGAAAACGTCGAGGCGCTGCTGGCTGATCTGAAAAAGATCAAGCCGTCTTCCGCCAAGGGTGTGTATGTCCGGAAGATCACCCTGTCGACCACCATGGGTCCGGGTCTGGCCATCGATCAGGCCACCCTGGCGCAGTAAGCAAGTTTTTACTTCTTTGATCTCGGCAGCGCCGCAAGGCAACGCCGGGGCGTCAAAGACCGCAGGTCGGGCAGCCTGGCTGCCCGGTAATGGTGCAAGCCGCCTGCGCAGGCGCGGTAGTTCAACCTGATCTGATCAGGGGCAGGCTTCCGCGATAACGACCGGGTAACCGGTCATGGCAATCCCTCCGGCATGCAGTCGGTGTCGAGGGGAGAGTTTGTGAATCCAGGAGGTTGTATGCCTTTGAATCTGGAGGACAAACGCGCGATTGTTGCTTCGGTCAACGCTGTTGCCGCTGAAGCACTTTCTGCAGTGATTGCCGACTATCGTGGTCTGACGGTTTCGGAAATGACCGAACTCCGTCAGAAAGCACGCGAAACCGGTGTGTACGTGCGTGTTGTGCGTAACACATTGGCCAAGCGTGCCGTCGAAGGCACTGAGTATGAGTGCCTGAACGACGCACTGGTCGGCCCGACGATCCTGGCCTTTTCCCAGGAAGATCCCGGTGCTGCGGCCCGGCTCTTCAAGGATTTCGCCAAGGATCACAAGCTGCTGGAAGTGAAGGCGCTGGCAGTGGGTGGTGTAGCTTACGGTGCACAGGATCTCGACATCCTTGCCAAGCTGCCGACCCGCGACCAGGCACTGTCTACGCTGCTGTCCGTCATGCAGGCGCCGATCGCCAAGTTCGTCCGCACCGCCAACGAGGTGCCGAGCAAGGCTGTTCGTGTGATTGCTGCAGTGAAGGATCAAAAACAGGAAGCAGCCTGAGACGACTCAGGACGCTGAACTACTTGAAACCCGGTTTCATCCTCACCGCAAGGTGAATGAGGAGATTGAAAATGGCTCTGTCCAAAGAAGATATTCTGAATGCAATTGCTGAAATGAGCGTCATGGATCTGGTCGAACTGATCAGCGCCATGGAAGAGAAATTCGGTGTTAGCGCTGCAGCCGCTGTTGCTGTTGCTGCGCCGGCTGCTGGTGGCGAAGCTGCTGCTGCAGCTGAAGAGAAGACCGAATTCGACGTGGTACTGACCGGCTTCGGCGACAAGAAAGTCGGCGTGATCAAGGCCGTTCGTGAAGCTACCGGCCTGGGCCTGAAAGAAGCCAAGGACCTGGTAGAAGGTGCTCCGGCTGCCGTCAAGGAAGGCGTGAACAAGGACGAAGCCGAATCGATCAAGAAGAAGATCGAAGAAGCGGGCGGTACTGCTGAGCTGAAGTAAGGGCGCATGCGCCAGTCTTTCCGGCAATCTGGGAAAGACACCGGCTGGCAGCCATGGGCTGCCAGCCTTTTGTCGTTTCTAAACGACACGTGAGACAGAAAGTCGCGTAATGACGTCGCCGGCGGGTGATGGGTCAACAGCCGAGGAACGCAGATGGCATACTCATTTACTGAGAAAAAGCGGATCCGCAAGAATTTCGGCAAGCTTCCCCAGGTGATGGAGGTTCCGTACCTCCTCGCCATTCAGCTTGATTCGTATCGGACCTTCCTGCAGCAGGACAAGGTTACCGATTCGCGTGAAGCTACGGGTCTGGAAGCTGCCTTCAAGTCCGTATTTCCGATTTCCAGCTACTCGGGCAATGCGGCGCTGGAGTATGCCGGTTACGAGCTTGGCAAGCCGGTGTTTGATGTCAAGGAGTGTATGCTTCGCGGCGCGACCTATGCCGCCCCGTTGCGGGTGCGCATCCGTCTGGTGATTTACGACAAGGAATCATCCGGCGCCATCAAGGATATTCGCGAGCAGCAGGTCTACATGGGCGAGATTCCGCTCATGACCGAGAACGGTACCTTCATCATCAATGGTACCGAGCGGGTGATCGTGTCCCAGCTGCATCGTTCGCCTGGCGTGTTCTTCGATCACGACAAAGGCAAGACCCACAGCTCGGGCAAGCTGCTCTATTCTGCCCGTGTGATTCCTTACCGTGGCTCCTGGCTGGACTTCGAGTTCGACCCGAAGGACATGGTATTCGTGCGTATCGACCGTCGCCGCAAGTTGCCGGCGACCGTGTTGCTGCGTGCGCTGGGGTATACCTCGGATGAGATTCTCGAGATGTTCTTCGAGACCAACGAGATCACCCTGAAAGACGGCGTGCTGAGCATGCGCCTGATCGCCGAGCGTCTGCGTGGCGAAACGGCCACCTTCGATATCATGGCTGACGGCAAGGTAGTGGTCGAGGCTGGCCGCCGCGTCACCGCGCGCCATATTCGCGAGCTGGAAAAAGCCAATATCGAATTCCTGGAAATTCCGGGTGACTATCTCTACGGCAAGGTGCTGGCCCGCTCCATCATTGATGAGAGCACCGGGGAAATCCTGGTCGAGTGTAACAGCGAGATCACGGCAGACGTGCTGGCCAAGCTGGAAGCGGCGGGTGTGTCTGCGTTCGAGACGCTGTACACCAATGATCTGGATCACGGCGCTTTCATTTCCGACACGCTGCGCAGCGATGCAACACGCAGTCAGCTCGAAGCGCTGGTGGAAATCTATCGCATGATGCGTCCCGGCGAGCCGCCGACCAAGGACGCTGCAGAAAACCTGTTCAAGAACCTGTTCTTCACTGAAGAGCGTTATGACCTGTCTGGCGTAGGCCGGATGAAGTTCAACCGCCGTCTGGGCCGCGATGAAATCGAAGGTCCGGGCATTCTCTATGACGGTCGCTACTTCAGCCTGCGTAATGACGAGGAAGGCAAGCGCTACTACGAGCAGTTGGGTGATGGTGTCTCCGATATCGTCGATGTCATTCGCACCCTGGTGGATATCCGTAACGGCAACGGCATCGTCGATGACATCGATAACCTCGGCAACCGCCGCGTGCGGTCCGTGGGTGAGATGGCAGAGAACCAGTTCCGCGTTGGTCTGGTGCGTGTCGAGCGTGCGGTGAAAGAGCGTCTGAGCCTGGCGGAATCCGAAGGCCTGATGCCGCAGGACCTGATCAATGCCAAGCCGGTGGCGGCGGCGGTGAAGGAATTCTTCGGTTCCTCGCAGTTGTCCCAGTTCATGGATCAGAACAACCCGCTGTCTGAAGTGACGCACAAGCGTCGTGTGTCGGCACTGGGCCCGGGCGGTCTGACCCGTGAGCGTGCTGGCTTCGAGGTGCGTGACGTGCATCCGACCCACTACGGTCGGGTGTGTCCGATTGAAACGCCGGAAGGCCCGAACATCGGTCTGATCAACTCGCTGGCCGCCTATGCGCGTACCAATGCCTACGGGTTCCTGGAGAGCCCGTACCGCAAGGTGGTCAACGGCCAGGTCACCGACGATATCGAGTTTCTGTCAGCGATCGAGGAAGCGGAATGCGTGATCGCGCAGGCCGATTCGAAGACCGAGAACGGCCGTTTCGTGGAAGAATTCGTGGCAGTACGTCACCGCAACGAATTCACCGTGATGCAGCCGGATCAGATTACCCATATGGACGTGTCGCCGCGTCAGGTGGTGTCGGTGGCGGCTGCCCTGATTCCGTTCCTGGAGCACGATGACGCCAACCGCGCCCTGATGGGCTCGAACATGCAGCGTCAGGCTGTGCCGACCCTGCGTGCCGACAAGCCGCTGGTGGGGACCGGTATCGAGCGTCACGTGGCCCGGGATTCCGGCGTCTGTGTGGTGGCGCGTCGTGGCGGGGTGATCGACAAGGTGGATGCCAGCCGGATCATCGTCAAGGTCAACGACGACGAGATTGCGGAAGGCGAAGCCGGTGTCGATATCTACAACCTGACCAAGTACACCCGCTCCAACCAGAACACCTGTATCAACCAGCGTCCGCTGGTGAAGGTCGGTGATGTGGTGTCGCCGAAGGACATCCTCGCGGATGGCCCCTCCACCGACATGGGTGAGCTGGCGCTGGGTCAGAACATGCGCGTCGCCTTCATGCCGTGGAATGGCTACAACTTCGAGGATTCGATCCTGATCTCGGAGAAGGTGGTGCGCGAAGATCGCTTTACCACCATCCATATCCAGGAACTGACCTGTGTGGCCCGTGACACCAAGCTGGGGCCGGAGGAAATCACCTCTGATATTCCCAACGTGGGCGAGGCAGCGCTGTCCAAGCTGGACGAGTCCGGCATCGTGTATATCGGTGCGGAAGTCGGTGCAGGCGACATTCTGGTGGGCAAGGTGACGCCGAAAGGTGAAACCCAGCTGACGCCGGAAGAAAAACTGCTGCGTGCCATCTTTGGTGAGAAAGCCTCTGACGTGAAAGACACCTCCCTGCGTGTGTCCTCGGGCATCAAGGGTACGGTGATTGACGTTCAGGTCTTCACCCGCGATGGCGTCGACAAGGACGAGCGCGCCAAGCAGATCGAGCAGATGCAGCTGGATCAGTTCCGCAAGGACCTGAAGGACGAGTACCGCATCCTCGAACAGGACATGCTGGAGCGTCTGCGTCGTGAGCTGCTGGGCAAGAAAGTTAACGGCGGTGCCGGCTTCAAGCGTGGCACTGAGCTGACGGAAGAGCTGCTGGACGGCCTCAAGGCCGAGCACTGGTTCGAACTGCGCCCGGCAGACGACGATGTGGCCGAGCAACTGGAGCGTGCCCAGCAGTACCTTGAAGCGCACAAGAAAGAGCAGGAAGAGCGTTACAAGGACAAGCAGGGCAAGATCTCTGGCGGCGACGACCTGGCACACGGCGTGCTGAAGATCGTCAAGGTCTATCTGGCTATCAAGCGTCGCATCCAGCCGGGCGACAAGATGGCTGGCCGTCACGGTAACAAGGGTGTGATCTCCGTGATCATGCCGGAAGAAGACATGCCGCATGATGAGCATGGCGTTCCGGTGGACGTGGTGCTCAACCCGCTGGGTGTACCGTCGCGGATGAACATCGGTCAGATCCTCGAAACCCACCTGGGCTGGGCAGCCAAGGGCCTGGGCGAGAAGATCGGCCGCATGCTCGATGAGCAGAAGAAGATCGCGGAAGTGCGCGGTTTCCTGGAAAAGCTGTACAACGAAACCGGTGATGTTCGTAACCGGGAAGACATTGCCAGCTTCTCCGACGCCGAGATCATCGAACTGGCGCAGAACCTGCGTGCCGGTGTACCGATGGCGACGCCGGTATTCGACGGTGCCAAAGAGCCGGAGCTCAAGGCGCTGCTGGAACTGGCGGATGTCGATCCGTCTGGTCAGTCGATCCTGTGGGATGGCCGGACCGGTGAGAAGTTCGACCGCCCGGTAACGGTGGGCTACATGTACATGCTGAAGCTGAACCACCTGGTAGACGACAAGATGCATGCGCGTTCTACCGGTTCCTACAGCCTGGTTACCCAGCAACCGCTGGGCGGCAAGGCGCAGTTCGGTGGTCAGCGTTTCGGTGAGATGGAGGTGTGGGCGCTCGAGGCATATGGTGCGGCCTACACCTTGCAGGAAATGCTCACGGTGAAATCCGACGACGTAAATGGCCGTACCCGCATTTACAAGAACATTGTCGATGGCGATCACCGTATGGATCCGGGTATGCCGGAGTCCTTCAACGTACTGTTGAAGGAAATCCGTTCCCTCGGTATCAACATCGAGCTGGAAAACGATTGATCCGGTTTTCCTGAATAAGGGAAACCGGATCATCCAGCACCCGGATTAACGCGTAGCGAGCAAATGCTCCTATTGGAGGACTGGCCTTGAAAGACTTGCTGAATCTTCTGAAAAGTCAGGGACAAGTCACTGAGTTTGACAAACTCAAGATTGGTCTGGCGCCGCCCGACCTGATTCGTTCCTGGTCCTTTGGCGAGGTCAAGAAGCCCGAGACCATCAACTACCGGACGTTCAAGCCGGAGCGTGATGGGCTGTTCTGTGCCCGCATCTTTGGTCCGATCAAGGACTATGAGTGCCTGTGCGGCAAATACAAGCGCCTCAAGCATCGTGGCGTGATCTGTGAGAAGTGTGGCGTGGAAGTCACTCTCTCCAAGGTGCGCCGTGAGCGCATGGGTCACATCGAGCTGGCGAGCCCGGTGGCACACATCTGGTTCCTGAAGTCGCTGCCGTCCCGTATCGGTCTGATGCTGGACATGACCCTGCGTGATATCGAGCGGGTCCTGTACTTCGAATCCTTCGTCGTGGTCGAGCCTGGCATGACCAGCCTGGAAAAAGGTCAGCTGCTGACCGACGAAGAATACTTCGAGGCGCTGGAGCAGTTCGGTGACGAGTTCGACGCCCGCATGGGTGCTGAAGCCGTACAGCAGCTGCTGGCCGATCTGGATCTGGAACAGGACATTGCCGATCTGCGCCAGGAAGTGGAATCCACCGGTTCTGACACCAAGCTGAAGAAGCTGTCCAAGCGTCTGAAGCTGATGGAAGCCTTCCAGGCCTCCGGTAACCGTCCCGAGTGGATGATCATGACGGTGCTGCCCGTGCTGCCGCCGGACCTGCGTCCGCTGGTGCCGCTGGACGGTGGCCGCTTCGCGACCTCGGATCTGAACGATCTGTATCGCCGCGTGATCAACCGCAACAACCGCCTCAAGCGTCTGCTGGACCTGTCTGCGCCGGATATCATCGTGCGCAACGAAAAGCGCATGCTGCAGGAATCCGTGGACGCACTGCTGGACAACGGCCGTCGTGGCCGCGCCATTACCGGCTCCAACAAGCGCCCGCTGAAGTCCCTGGCCGACATGATCAAGGGCAAGCAGGGTCGTTTCCGTCAGAACCTGCTCGGCAAGCGGGTCGATTACTCCGGTCGTTCCGTGATCGTGGTAGGTCCGACCCTGAAGCTGCACGAGTGCGGTCTGCCGAAGAAAATGGCGCTGGAGCTGTTCAAGCCGTTCATCTTCGCCAAGCTGGAAGGGCGTGGCCTGGCCACCACCATCAAGGCGGCCAAGAAGATGGTCGAGCGCGAAACCGCTGAGGTGTGGGATATCCTCGCCGAGGTGATTCGCGAGCACCCGGTACTGCTGAACCGCGCCCCGACCCTGCACCGTCTGGGTATCCAGGCGTTCGAGCCGGTACTGATCGAAGGCAAGGCGATCCAGCTGCACCCGCTGGTGTGTGCGGCCTTCAACGCCGACTTTGACGGTGACCAGATGGCGGTACACGTACCGCTGACCCTGGAAGCCCAGCTCGAAGCCCGTGCGCTGATGATGTCCACCAACAACATCCTGTCGCCCGCCAGCGGTGAACCGATCATCGTGCCGACGCAGGACGTGGTGCTGGGCCTGTACTACATCAGCCGCGAGCGCGTGAACGCGCAGGGCGAGGGCATGTTCTTCACTGATACCCGTGAAGTCAGCCGCGCACTGGGCAACAAGGCTGTGCACCTGCACGCGCGCATCAAGGTGCGTGTCAGCGAGAAGGTCCGCGACCAGTACGGCAACGAGACCGCGCGCACCTACGTGGCGGAAACCACACCGGGTCGTTGCAAGCTGTGGGATATCGTGCCGGAAGGGCTGTCCTTCGAGTCCGTCAACCAGGCGATGACCAAGAAAGCGATCTCGCGTCTGCTGAACCAGTGCTACCGTATCCTGGGCACCAAGCAGACCTGTATTTTCGCTGACCAGCTGATGTATCTCGGCTTCCGTGAGGCGACCTATTCGGGTTCCTCTGTCGGTATCGAGGATATGGTCATCCCGGACGAGAAGGTCACCATCCTGGCCGCAGCCGAGGAAGAGGTGCACGAGATCGAGGAGCAGTTCGCTTCCGGTCTGGTGACGCGCGGCGAGCGTTACAACAAGGTGGTGGATATCTGGTCGCGTACCAATGACCAGATCGCCAAGGCGATGATGGACAACCTCAAGAGCGAGACCGTCATCAACCGCGATGGTGAGGAAGAGCAGCAGAGCTCCTTCAACTCGATCTGGATGATGGCTGACTCCGGTGCCCGGGGCTCCCCGGCACAGATTCGCCAGCTGGCGGGTATGCGTGGCCTGATGGCCAAGCCGGACGGCTCCATCATCGAAACGCCGATCACGTCCAACTTCCGTGAAGGTCTGAACGTACTCCAGTACTTCATCTCGACCCACGGGGCGCGGAAAGGTCTGGCGGATACCGCACTGAAGACTGCGAACTCCGGTTACCTGACCCGTCGTCTGGTAGACGTGGCTCAGGATCTGGTGGTGACCGAGGAAGATTGCGGTACCGAGAATGGTGTACTGATGACGCCGCTGATCGAAGGCGGTGACGTGGTCGAGCCGTTGCGCGAGCGGGTGCTGGGCCGTGTTGTTGCCCGTGATGTCATCAAGCCCGGCACCGATGAGGTGCTGGCGCCGGCGGGTACCCTGCTGGATGAAAACTGGGTGGATATCCTGGAAAACAACGCCGTCGACGAAGTGCTGGTGCGCTCGCCGATCAGTTGTGACACCCGCTTCGGCGTCTGTGCCAAGTGCTATGGCCGTGACCTGGCGCGTGGCCACCAGATCAATATTGGTGAGGCCGTGGGCGTTATTGCTGCCCAGTCCATCGGTGAGCCGGGTACCCAGCTGACCATGCGGACGTTCCACATTGGTGGTGCGGCGAGCCGGGCCTCTGCGGTGTCCAGCATCCAGATCAAGCACGGCGGCACCATCCGTCTGCACAACATCAAGACTGTTGCGCACAAGGATGGCCTGGTGGCGGTGTCTCGCTCCGGTGAGCTGGCCGTGGCCGATGAGCTGGGCCGTGAGCGCGAGCGCTACAAGGTGCCCTACGGCGCCCTGATTACCGCGAAGGAAGGTGACAAGGTGGATGGTGGTCAGGTCGCAGCGACCTGGGATCCGCACACCCACCCGATCATTGCCGAGGTAGAGGGCAAGATCCAGTTCGGCGATATGGAAGAGGGCATTACTGTCAACTACCAGACCGACGAACTGACCGGCCTGACCACCATCGAGATGATCGATGCCAAGGACCGCCCGTCTGCCGGCAAGGATCTGCGCCCGGTCATCCGCGTGCTGGATGCCAAGGGCAAGCCGGTGAACATGCCGAACACCGATACCCCGGCGCAGTACTTCCTGCCCGCAGGTTCGCTGACCGGCCTGAAAGACGGCGCCATGATCCAGATCGGTGACGTGATCGCGCGGATTCCGCAGGAATCCTCCAAGACCCGCGATATCACCGGTGGTCTGCCGCGCGTGGCCGACCTGTTCGAAGCGCGCCAGCCGAAGGAAGCCGCCATTCTGGCGGAGAAGACCGGCATGGTGTCCTTCGGCAAGGAGACCAAAGGCAAGGTGCGCCTGGTGATCACGCCGGACGACGGCGGCGATGCCCACGAGGAACTGATTCCGAAGTGGCGCCAGCTGAACGTGTTCGAGGGTGAGCATGTGGAGAAGGGTGAGGTCGTTTCCGATGGCCCGCTCAATCCGCACGACATCCTGCGTTTGCTGGGCCAGACCGAGTTGGCGCGCTATATCGTCAACGAGGTGCAGGAGGTTTACCGTCTGCAGGGCGTGAAGATCAACGACAAGCACATCGAGGTGATCATCCGCCAGATGCTGCGCAAGGTGGAAATCACCGAGCAGGGCGAGTCCGGCTTCATCAAGGGCGAGCAGGTGGAGCTGTCACGGGTGCTCAACGAGATGGACCGCCTCAAGGCCAGCGACAAGATGCTGCCGCGCTTTGACCGGTTGCTGCTGGGCATCACCAAGGCCTCGCTGGCCACCGAGTCGTTTATCTCTGCGGCCTCCTTCCAGGAGACCACCCGGGTGCTGACGGAAGCGGCAGTAACCGGCAAGGAAGACGACCTGCGTGGCCTGAAAGAGAACGTGGTGGTGGGCCGTCTGATCCCTGCCGGCACGGGCTACGCCTACCACATGGAGCGCCGCCGCCAGCGTGACCTCGGTCGTGCGCCGGAAGCGCCCACCATGGACGAGGTGGAGCAGGCCCTGTCTGAAGCGCTGAGCTCTTCGGACGAGTAATGACCGTCTCTCCGGCCGGGAATACCCGGCCGGAGGGCGGAATCAGCCCGGCTCCGGTCGGAAAATGCCCGGCTTCAGCCGGAAAAATGAGAGACCCGATCCCCCGCCGCTTGACTTGCGGCGGGGTCGTTCCTAGAATTCGCTCCCCTTTGGATGGCGGATTCCCCTGGGGCTTGTCCGGTCATCGTCACAGTATTGTAAGCGTGGAGCGTTAGTTTTCATGGCAACCGTTAACCAGCTGGTGCGCAAACCGCGCAAGAGCAAGGTCGAAAAAAGTGATTCGGTGGCCCTTCAGGGCAACCCCCAGCGTCGCGGCGTATGCACCCGGGTGTATACCACGACCCCGAAGAAGCCGAACTCGGCCCTGCGCAAGGTCTGCCGTGTGCGCCTGACCAATGGCTATGAAGTCACCTCCTACATTGGTGGTGAAGGTCATAACCTGCAGGAGCACTCCGTGGTACTGATCCGCGGCGGTCGTGTAAAGGATCTGCCCGGTGTGCGTTATCACACCGTGCGCGGCACCCTGGACACCGCCGGCGTGAATGGTCGCCAGCAGCGCCGCTCCAAGTACGGCGCCAAGCGTCCGAAGAAGTAAGGTCGCTGGCAACGCTTTGCTGCGGCGTCATCGTGAGGCGTCCGTAGCACGGGTGAGAGCCCGAATTTGCTGCCGCAGTGCGCTCAGGCGCCCTGCGGCGCATTGGTAAGAAGCGCCGGTAAATCCGGCGTGGGGCAGGTGCCCCGTTCAGACTACCGTGAGCCAGAGGCTTGCGGCGGGATGAGTAAGGTCGGGCGGTGGTCTCCCAGAGCACACGGTCCCGGTTAACCCTGAAGCCTTCCCCGCCCTGCGGGGGTGTATGAGGAACACATCCGATGCCAAGAAGACGCGTCGCAGCAAAACGTGAAATCCTGCCTGATCCGAAGTTCGGAAGTCAGCTGCTGGCCAAGTTCATCAACCACGTTATGGAATCCGGCAAGAAGTCGGTGGCCGAGCGCATCGTATACGGTGCCCTGGACGTGGTGGAAGAGCGCAAGAAAGCCGAGCCGCTGGAATTCTTCGAGAAGGCCCTCGACGCCATTCGCCCGATGGTGGAAGTGAAGTCCCGCCGTGTGGGCGGTGCTACCTACCAGGTGCCGGTAGAAGTGCGGCCGAGCCGCCGTACCGCGCTGGCCATGCGCTGGCTGGTGGATTCCGCCCGCAAGCGTGGCGAGAAGAGCATGGCGGCTCGCCTGGCAGGCGAGATCCTGGATGCCGCTGACGGCAAGGGCTCCGCCATCAAGAAGCGTGAAGACGTGCACCGTATGGCGGAAGCCAACAAGGCGTTCTCGCACTACCGTTTCTGATCGGCTCCATCTTTGTAACCGGCCTGATGTCAGGCCGGTTTTTGAATTCGCAGCATGACGCGAGGATAGCAACGTGGCACGCAAGACTCCTCTGAATCGCTACAGAAATATCGGTATCAGCGCTCACATTGACGCTGGCAAGACCACCACCACCGAGCGGATCCTGTTCTACACAGGCGTATCCCACAAGATCGGTGAAGTGCATGATGGCGCGGCCACCATGGACTGGATGGAACAGGAACAGGAGCGGGGTATCACCATTACCTCTGCGGCCACGACCTGCTTCTGGAGTGGCATGGCCAAGCAGTTTGACGAGCACCGCATCAATATCATCGACACCCCCGGGCACGTGGATTTCACCATTGAGGTGGAGCGCTCCATGCGTGTACTGGACGGTGCGGTGATGGTGTACTGCGCTGTGGGCGGTGTACAGCCGCAGTCCGAGACCGTATGGCGTCAGGCCAACAAGTACCAGGTGCCGCGTCTGGCGTTCGTCAACAAGATGGACCGCACTGGCGCCAACTTCCTGCGTGTTGTTGAGCAGATGAAGACTCGCCTGGCGGCCAATCCGGTGGTCATGCAGCTGCCGATCGGTCAGGAAGAGAACTTCAAGGGCATCGTCGACCTGGTCACCATGGAAGCGGTGTACTGGAACGAAGAAGACATGGGTGTGACCTTCGATCTGAAGGAGCCGCCGGCAGAGATGGCTGACCAGGTTGCGGAGTACCGCGAGAAGCTGGTCGAGAGCGCTGCCGAGTCTGACGAAGAGATGATGGAAAAGTACCTCGGCGGCGAAGAGCTGACCCCGGAAGAGATCTACAAGGCGTTGCGCGGTCGCGTGCTGGCGGGTGAGATCATTCCGGCGTTCTGTGGTACGGCTTTCAAGAACAAGGGTGTGCAGGCGCTGCTGGATGCGGTCGTGCGCTACATGCCGGCCCCGGATGATGTTGAATCCATCCGTGGTGAGCTGCTCAACGGTGAGCCGGCCGAGCGTCATTCCTCGGACAACGAGCCGTTCTCTGCTCTGGCGTTCAAGATTGCCACCGACCCGTTTGTGGGCTCGCTGACGTTCATTCGCTGCTACTCCGGTGTTCTGTCCTCGGGTGATACGGTGCTTAATGCCACCAAGGACAAGAAGGAGCGCGTGGGTCGTCTGCTGCAGATGCACGCCAACAGCCGTGAAGAGATCAAGGAAGTCCGTGCGGGCGATATCTGCGCCTGCGTGGGCATGAAAGACGTCACCACCGGTGAAACCCTGTGTGCGCTCGACAAGCCGATCATTCTCGAGCGTATGGAGTTCCCGGAGCCGGTGATTTCTGTGGCCGTGGAGCCGAAGTCCAAGGCAGACCAGGAAAAGATGGGTCTGGCACTGAGCCGTCTGGCTCAGGAAGATCCGTCCTTCCGCGTGCGCACCGACGAAGAATCCGGGCAGACCATCATTTCCGGTATGGGTGAGCTGCACCTGGAGATCATCGTTGACCGCATGAAGCGCGAGTTCAACGTAGAAGCCAATATTGGTGCGCCGCAGGTGGCTTATCGCGAAACCATCACCAAGTCTGTCGAGGCGGAAGGCAAGTTCGTCAAGCAGTCGGGTGGTCGTGGTCAGTACGGTCATGTGCGGGTGCGCTTCGAGCCGCTGGGTGCGGACTCTGAAGACGCCTTCATCTTCGCCGAAGAAATTCACGGTGGTGTGGTGCCGAAGGAATACTTCGGTGCTATCGAGAAGGGTATTCGCGAGCAGCTGCAGTCTGGTGTGCTGGCAGGCTTCCCGGTGCTGGGCGTGAAAGCGGTCCTCTACGATGGTTCCTACCACGAGGTGGATTCCAACGAGAACGCCTTCCGTATGGCCGGTGCACTGGCGGTGCGTGAAGGTGCGCGCGGTGCTGGCATCGTGCTGCTCGAGCCGATGATGAAGGTCGAGGTAGAGACACCGGAAGACTACATGGGCGACATCATGGGTGACCTGAACCGTCGCCGTGGCATCGTTCAGGGCATGGAAGATCTGCATGGCGGCATCAAGCAGGTGCGTGCAGAAGTGCCTCTGGCGGAGATGTTCGGCTACTCCACATCGCTGCGTTCGGCTTCCCAGGGCCGTGCGACCTACAGCATGGAGTTCATCCGCTATGCGGAAGCACCGAACAACGTGGCAGAGCAGGTGATCAAGGCCCGGGGTTGATCCCCGGGCTTCACCCTCACTGAATTTGGACAAGACTTGAGTCGAAGAGGATACAGATCGTGGCAAAGGCAAAGTTTGAACGTAGCAAACCGCATTTGAACGTAGGCACCATTGGTCACGTTGACCATGGCAAGACCACGCTGACGGCAGCCCTGACGAAGGTCTGTCACGAAGCGTTCGGTACTGGCGAAGCGCGTGCGTTCGACCAGATCGACAACGCTCCGGAAGAGCGTGCCCGCGGTATTACCATCGCTACCTCTCACGTTGAGTACGACTCCCCGACGCGCCACTACGCGCACGTTGACTGCCCGGGTCACGCTGATTACGTGAAGAACATGATCACCGGTGCGGCGCAGATGGACGGCGCGATTCTGGTGGTATCGGCTGCCGATGGCCCGATGCCGCAGACCCGCGAGCACATCCTGCTGTCCCGTCAGGTTGGCGTTCCCTACATTGTCGTGTTCCTGAACAAGGCCGACATGGTAGACGACGAAGAGCTGCTGGAACTGGTTGAGATGGAAGTGCGTGAGCTGCTGAGCGCCTACGACTTCCCGGGCGACGACACCCCGATCATCAAGGGTTCTGCCCTGAAGGCGCTGGAAGGTGACCAGTCCGAGATTGGCGCCCCGGCGGTCCAGAAGCTGGTAGAGACCCTGGACGAGTACATTCCTGAGCCGGAGCGTGCCATCGACGGCGCCTTCCTGATGCCGATCGAAGACGTGTTCTCGATCTCTGGTCGCGGTACCGTGGTGACCGGTCGTGTAGAGCGCGGCGTGGTGAAAGTGGGCGAGGAAGTGGAAATCGTCGGCATCAAGGACACCGTCAAGACGACCTGTACTGGCGTTGAGATGTTCCGCAAGCTGCTGGACGAAGGTCGTGCGGGCGAGAACGTGGGCGTGCTGCTGCGTGGCACCAAGCGTGACGACGTTGAGCGTGGCCAGGTGCTGTCGAAGCCGGGCACGATCAAGCCGCACACCGGTTTCGAAGCCGAAGTATACGTGCTGAGCAAGGAAGAAGGCGGTCGTCATACCCCGTTCTTCAACGGCTATCGCCCGCAGTTCTACTTCCGTACGACGGACGTGACGGGTGCGTGTGACCTGCCGGAAGGCGTAGAGATGGTCATGCCGGGCGACAACGTGAAGATGACGGTGAAGCTGATCGCGCCGATCGCCATGGAAGAAGGTCTGCGCTTCGCGATTCGCGAAGGTGGCCGTACCGTGGGTGCTGGCGTGGTGGCCAAGATCCTCGAGTAAGCGAATCTGGACGAAAGTTTGGCCGGGGCATTGCCCCGGCCTTTCTTTCTCTATATAATTCGCGCCCTCTCGTCGGGACTTCTGCCTAGTAAGCGGGTTCCGCGCCGGTAACGGCACCTTCCAGGTTGGAAGGGCGAGAACAACCGGGGCATCGTTCCCGGGACTGATTTGCCACCCACCGCCTCCAGAAAGGAAGGGCGGGCGGGTTTTTTGCCATCTGAAGCATGGTTTGAACAGTCTGGAGCTAGTTAGCTATGGCTAACCAACGAATCCGAATCCGTCTCAAGGCGTTTGATCATCGTCTGATCGATCAATCTGCCCAGGAGATCGTGGATACGGCAAAGCGGACCGGCGCGCAGGTCCAGGGGCCTATTCCCCTGCCGACGCGCAAGGAAAAGTTTACGGTGCTGGTCTCTCCGCATGTGAACAAGGATGCGCGGGATCAGTACGAGATTCGCACCCACAAGCGCCTGGTGGACATCGTCGAGCCTACGGACAAGACCGTAGACGCGCTGATGAAGCTGGATCTGGCTGCTGGCGTGGACGTGCAGATCAGCCTGGGATAACGGCACGCTGCGCGCAGGCGTGGCAGGTTGTGAAGAGGTAGACAATGGCTATTGGTGTAGTCGGTCGGAAATGCGGAATGACCCGGGTGTTCAGCGAAGATGGCACCAGCATTCCGGTTACCGTTATCGAGGTGACTCCTAACCGGATCACCCAGATCAGAACCGAAGAGACAGACGGTTATCAGGGGGTGCAGGTCACCACTGGCGAGCGTCGTGCAAGTCGGGTTACCCGTCCGGCGGCCGGGCATTTCGCGAAAGCGGGTGTCGAGGCTGGTCGTGGCATCTGGGAATTCCGTGCTGAGCCGGGTGAGCTGGCTGCTGGTGGCGAGATCTCTGTTGAGATCTTCGAGCCGGGTCAGATTATTGATGTGACAGGCATTTCCAAGGGTAAGGGCTTCCAGGGCGTGGTCAAGCGCTGGAACTTCCGCACCCAGGATGCCACGCACGGTAACTCCTTGTCCCACCGTGCTCCGGGCTCCATCGGCCAGAACCAGACCCCGGGTCGCGTGTTCAAGGGCAAGAAGATGGCTGGTCACATGGGTGCTGAGCGCGTCACCGTCCAGAATCTGGAAGTGGTGCGCGTTGATGCCGAAAAGAATCTGCTGCTGGTCAAGGGCGCTGTGCCCGGCGCCACCGGTGCCGACGTGATCGTGCGCCCGGCAGTGAAGGCGAAGGCCTGAGAGAGGATATAGAGGATGAATCTCAATACTGCCTCTGGAGGAACAGTTTCTGTGTCTGAAGTCGCCTTCGGCAAAGACTTCAACGAGCCGCTGGTGCACCAGGTGGTTGTCGCCTTTATGGCTGGCGGCCGTCAGGGTAGCAAGGCACAGAAAACCCGTTCAGAAGTTAGCGGCGGCGGCAAGAAGCCGTGGCGTCAGAAGGGTACCGGTCGCGCTCGCGCCGGCACCATCCGCAGCCCGATCTGGCGCAGCGGTGGTGTGACCTTTGCGGCCAAGCCGCGGGATTACGAGCAGAAGGTGAACCGCAAGATGTACCGCGGCGCCCTGCAGTGCATCCTGTCCGAGCTGGTGCGTCAGGAGCGTCTCGTTGTGGTTGACGAGTTTGCCCTGGATGCCCCGAAGACCAAGGCCCTGCAGGAAAAACTGAAGGCGCTGGGTCTGGACAACGTGCTGATTGTTGCTGATCAGGTGGACGAGAACCTGTTCCTGTCTGCCCGCAACCTGCCGCACGTCGACGTGCGTGATGTGCAGGGTGTGGATCCGGTCAGCCTGATCGCTTTCGAGAAGGTGCTCGTGACCGTGCCGGCTCTGAAGAAGCTTGAGGAGGCGTTGGCATGAACCAGGAGCGTATCTTCCAGGTCCTGCTTGCTCCCCACGTGTCCGAAAAGGCCAGCGTGGTGGCAGACAAGAACGGCCAGTATGTGTTCAAGGTGGCGCGCGACGCCTCCAAGCGTGAGATCAAGAAAGCTGTAGAGCAGCTGTTTGATGTCAAGGTCGAAGCGATTCAGACGCTGAACGTAAAGGGCAAGCGCAAGGTGTTTGGCCGGGTTCAGGGCAAGCGCAGCGACTGGAAAAAGGCTTACGTCTCATTGCAGGCGGGCCAGGACATTGATTTTCTGGCTGCTGAGTAGGGGTAACGAGTCATGGCTATCGTGAAGTGTAAACCTACTTCCCCGGGTCGCCGCTTTGTGGTCAAGGTGGTCAGTGAGGAGCTGCACAAAGGTGCGCCTTACGGTCCGCTGACCGAAAGCAAGACCCGGAATGGCGGCCGTAATAACAATGGCCGGATCACGACCCGTCACAAGGGTGGTGGTCACAAGCAGAAGTATCGGGTGATCGATTTCCGTCGCAACAAGGACGGAGTGGGCGCAGAAGTCGAGCGTCTGGAGTATGATCCGAACCGTTCTGCGCACATTGCACTGCTGAAGTACGCCGATGGCGAGCGCCGCTACA
Organism: Isoalcanivorax indicus; assembly: GCF_003259185.1. Lineage (NCBI taxonomy): Bacteria > Pseudomonadati > Pseudomonadota > Gammaproteobacteria > Oceanospirillales > Alcanivoracaceae > Isoalcanivorax > Isoalcanivorax indicus. The sequence goes on along the minus strand of NZ_QGMP01000004.1, from coordinate 117,538 downwards.
TTCTGGCGCCCAAAGGCCTGAAGGCGGGTGACAAGGTGCGCTCCGGTCAGGATGCTCCGATCAAGCCGGGCAACGCGCTGCCGCTGCGCAACATCCCGCTGGGTTCCACAGTGCATAACGTGGAAATGCGCCCGGGCAAGGGTGGCCAGCTGGCGCGCTCTGCCGGTACCTCAGTGCAGGTGCTGGCGAAGGACGGCGAGTTCGTTACCTTGCGTCTGCGCTCCGGCGAGATGCGCAAGGTGCATGCTGAGTGTCGTGCGACCCTGGGCGAAGTCTCGAACAGCGAGCACAGCCTGCGGTCTCTGGGTAAGGCCGGTGCATCCCGCTGGCGTGGTGTGCGTCCGACGGTGCGTGGTGTGGCCATGAACCCGGTGGATCACCCGCATGGTGGTGGTGAAGGTCGTACCTCCGGTGGTCGTCACCCTGTGACGCCCTGGGGTGTGCCGACCAAAGGTCACAAAACCCGTACCAATAAGCGTACCCGCAAGATGATCGTTCGCGATCGTCGGGCGAAGTAACAGAGAGGACTAGGCTGTGCCACGTTCACTGAAAAAAGGTCCTTTTGTGGATCACCACCTTCTGAAGAAGGTGGAGGAAGCGGTAGAGAGCAACTCGCGTAAGCCGGTCAAGACCTGGTCGCGCCGCTCCATGATCATTCCGGAGATGGTCGGCATGACCATCGCGGTACACAACGGCAAGCAGCACGTTCCTGTGCTGGTGTCAGAACATATGGTTGGCCACAAGCTGGGCGAGTTCGCCCTGACCCGCAACTTCCGCGGGCACATTGTGGACAAGAAGTCCAAGCGGTAAGGGTGGGTGACGAGCATGGCGACAGAAGTTGCAGCCCGCCTTCGCGGGGCAAGAATCTCGGCGCAGAAGGCCCGTCTGGTTGCTGACCAGGTGCGCGGTCTGAAGGTTGAGCAGGCACTTAATGTGCTGGCGTTCAGCCCGAAGAAGGCGGCCAAGATTGTCAAGAAAGTGCTGGAGTCCGCAATCGCCAACGCGGAGAACAACGATGGCGCTGATGTGGATGAGCTGAAGGTGTCCACGATCTTTGTGGATGAGGGTATGTCGCTGAAGCGCATCAAGCCGCGTGCCAAGGGCCGCGCTGATCGCATCACCAAGCGCACCTGCCACATCACCGTCAAAGTGTCGGAAGGCGAGGAGTAATCAGATGGGTCAGAAAGTTCATCCGGTCGGCATTCGCCTGGGTATCGTCAAGGAGCACAATTCGCTCTGGTACGCGAACCCGAAGCACTACGCCGACTATCTGGTTACTGACCTCAAGGTCCGTGACTACCTGCACAAGCGCCTGAAGAACGCGTCGGTCAGCAAGATCAAGATCGAGCGTCCGAGCGAGAATGTACGTATCACGATCAGCACGGCACGCCCGGGCATCGTGATCGGCAAGAAAGGTGAAGATGTCGAGCGTCTGCGCAAGGACGTTGCCGAGCAGATGGGTGTGCCTGTGCACATCAACATCGAGGAAGTGCGCAAGCCCGACCTGGATGCCCGTCTGGTAGGTGACAACATTGCCGGTCAGCTTGAGCGCCGGGTGATGTTCCGCCGCGCCATGAAGCGCGCTGTGCAGAACGCCATGAAGGCGGGTGCTGAAGGTATCAAGGTGCAGGTGTCCGGTCGTCTGGGCGGTGCAGAGATCGCGCGTACCGAGTGGTACCGTGAGGGCCGTGTGCCGCTGCATACGCTGCGTGCGGATATCGACTACGCCAGCGTTCGTGCTGAAACCACCTACGGTACCATTGGTATCAAGGTGTGGATCTTCCGCGGGGAGATCCTGGGTGGCATGGAACAGGCGCAGGAAGAGAAGCAGGTCAAGGCGCCCAAAAAGCGTGGCCGTGGCTAAAGGGTAGCGAACGATGTTGCAGCCAAAGCGTACGAAATTCCGGAAAGTCATGAAGGGCCGTAACCGCGGCCTGGCACAACGGGGCTCCAAGGTGTCATTCGGCACCATCGGTCTCCAGGCTACTGGCCGGGGTCGACTGACCGCGCGTCAGATCGAAGCCGCTCGTCGTGCCATGACTCGTCACGTCAAGCGTGGTGGCAAGATCTGGATCCGGGTGTTCCCGGACAAACCGATCACCAAGAAGCCGCTTGAAGTGCGTATGGGTAAAGGTAAGGGTAGCGTCGAGTACTGGGTGGCTCAGATCCAGCCGGGCAAGATGCTGTATGAAATGGAAGGTGTGGCAGACGAAGTGGCCCGCGAGGCATTCCGTCTGGCCGCGGCGAAGCTGCCGGTCAGCACCCGTGTCGTGACTCGGACGGTGATGTAAGCCATGAAAGCAAGCGAGCTGAGAGACAAAAGTGTTGAGGAGCTGCAGGGCGAGCTCAATGGTCTGCTGGAGCAACAGTTCAAGCAGCGCATGAAGCAGGCATCCGGGCAGTTGTCGCAGACGCACCAGATCGGTGAAGTACGCCGTGATATCGCGCGTGTGAAGACCGTCCTCAAAGAGAAGCAGGGTAAATAGTCATGGCCGAAGCGAATCAGAAACTGAAGCGTACGGTGACCGGCAAGGTTGTCTCTAACAAGGGCGACAAGACCATCACTGTGCTGGTAGAGCGCCAGGTAAAGCATCCGCTTTACGGCAAGTTCATTCGTCGCTCCACCAAGCTTATGGCGCATGACGAGGACAACCAGTGCCGCGAGGGTGACCTGGTCACCATCGAGGAGTGTCGTCCGCTGTCCCGGCGTAAAACCTGGATGCTGGTCAGTGTGGTAGAGCAGGCTCAACAAGCCTGATCCGGCGTTGCTTTGGAGAGATAGACGATGATTCAGACCGAAAGCATGCTCGAAGTGGCCGACAACAGCGGCGCGCGCCGGGTCCAGTGCATCAAGGTGCTGGGTGGGTCACACCGCCGCTACGCCGGCATTGGTGACATCATCAAGGTCACTGTGAAGGAAGCGATTCCGCGTGGTCGCGTCAAGAAAGGTGACGTGATGAGCGCTGTAGTGGTGCGGACTCGCAAGGGCGTACGTCGCCCGGATGGTTCAGTAATTCGTTTCGACGAAAATGCCGCGGTCCTGTTGAACAACAACAAGGCGCCGATCGGTACCCGGATCTTCGGCCCGGTGACCCGGGAACTGCGTACCGAGCAGTTCATGAAGATCATCTCCCTGGCACCTGAAGTTCTGTAAAGGCGGGTGAGGTAATGCTCAAGATCAAGCGTGATGACGAAGTCATCGTAATCGCCGGTAAAGACAAAGGTAAGCGCGGCAAGGTCACGAAAGTCCTGACCAATGGTCGCCTGCTCGTCTCTGGCGTAAATATTGTCAAGAAGCACACGCGTGCCAATCCGCAGCGTGGGATTCAGGGCGGCATCATCGAGAAGGAAGCCAGCATCGAAGCGTCCAACGTTGCGATCTGGAATCCGGCAACCGAGAAAGCTGACCGCGTGGGCTTCCGGGTAGAGGACGGCAACAAGGTCCGGTACTTCAAATCCAATGGCGAAGTAGTCGGCGCCTGAGAGGTTGGGTGAAGCATGAGCACTCTGAAAGAAGTTTACGAGAAAGAGATCGTGCCGAAGCTCCTCAAGGAGTTTGGGTACAAGAACGTGATGGAAGTGCCGAAAATCACCAAGATCACCCTGAACATGGGTGTGGGTGAGGCTGCCCAGGACCGCAAGGCGATGGAGGGCGCACTGTCCGACATGACCGCGATCTCCGGCCAGAAGCCGATCGTGAACAACGCACGCAAATCCGTGGCGGGCTTCAAGATCCGTGAAGGCTGGCCGATCGGTTGCAAGGTGACTCTGCGTCGCCAGCGTATGTATGAATTTCTTGGCCGCCTGGTCGACGTGGCGATCCCGCGAGTGCGGGACTTCCGTGGTCTGAACGCCAAGTCATTCGATGGTCGTGGCAACTACTCCATGGGGCTGCGCGAGCAGATCGTGTTCCCGGAGGTTGAGTACGACAAGGTCGACAAGCTGCGTGGTATGGACATTACCATTACCACCACGGCGAAGACCGATGAAGAAGCCCGCGCGCTGCTGCGCGCCTTCAACTTCCCGATGAAAGGTTGAGAGAGAAGCATGGCTAAGGTCTCTATGAAAAACCGGGAGCAGAAGCGCGCCAAGCTGGTTGCCAAGTATGCTGCCAAGCGTGCCGAGCTCAAGGCGATTATCCGTGACCCGAATGCGGAAGCGGAAGCCAAGTGGGATGCCCAGGTGCAGCTGCAGAAGCTGCCCCGTGACTCCGCCCGTACCCGTCAGCGGAACCGCTGCCGGATCACCGGGCGTCCGCACGGTGTATACCGCAAGTTCGGCCTGGGTCGTAACAAGTTGCGGGAAGCCGCCATGCGCGGTGACGTACCGGGCCTGGTGAAGTCCAGCTGGTAAGACGCCCGCAAGGGCATGAGTAGCGGAGCGACAGCAGCATGAGCATGCAAGATACCCTGGCGGATATGTTTACCCGTATTCGCAATGCGCAGATGGCAAACAAGGTCTCGGTAGACATTCCGTCTTCCACTAGCAAGGTGGCCATTGCCAAGGTGCTGCAGGATGAGGGTTATATCGGTGACTATCAGGTAGGCGGCGACGACAAGAAGCCGACCCTGACCATCGAGCTGAAATATTTTGAAGGCCGCCCGGTGATCGAGAAGATCAAGCGGGTGAGCTCCCCTGGTCTGCGCATCTACAAGGGCGCCGGTGAGATTCCGAAGGTGAAAGGCGGTCTGGGCGTGATGATCGTTTCCACCAACCAGGGCTTTATGACCGATCGCGCAGCACGCAAGGCCAATGTTGGCGGCGAGCTGATTTGCGAAGTGTCCTGACGATAGCGGCATAAACGGGTTAGGTGCAGCAATGTCACGAGTAGCGAAAGATCCTGTAAAACTGCCGCAGGGCGTCGATGTCAAGATCGACGGCCAGAACGTCACCGTCAAGGGTAGCAAAGGCTCCCTGGAACACACGGTGCACGAACTGGTGACTGTGGCTGTAGAAGACGGCGTGATCACGTTCCGTCCGGCGAAAGAAGCACAGCAAGCCTGGGCTCTGGCCGGTACGACACGCGCGCTGCTTCAGAATATGGTGACTGGCGTGTCCGCTGGCTTCGAGCGCAAGCTTGAGCTGGTAGGCGTTGGTTATCGTGCCCAGGCGCAAGGCAAGGTTCTGAACCTGTCTCTTGGTTTCTCCCACCCCGTGGCTTACGAGCTGCCGGAAGGTGTGACCGCAGAAACCCCGACGCAGACAGAAATTGTCCTCAAGGGTGTCGACAAGCAGCTGGTTGGCCAGGTGGCCGCCAATGTACGTGGCTTCCGCCCGCCTGAGCCGTACAAGGGTAAGGGCGTCCGTTATGCCGGCGAACAAGTTCGCCGCAAGGAAGCCAAGAAGAAATAACCGTCGAGACTGAAGTCATGAAAGACAAAAGAGAAGCACGTCAGCGCAGAGCGAAACGCACCCGGATGAAGATTCGCGAGTTGGGTGAGTTCCGTCTGTGTGTAAATCGCACGCCGCGCCACATGTATGCTCAGGTGACTACGGCGGCAGGCGACAAGGTGTTGGCTACGGCTTCCACCGTCGAAAAGGATCTGCGTGGCAGCGCGACCGGCAACGCCGACGCCGCTGCGGCGGTGGGCAAGCTGATCGCCGAGCGGGCCAAGGCAGCTGGCGTTGAGCGCGTCGCCTTTGATCGTTCCGGCTTCAAATACCATGGCCGGGTGAAGGCGCTGGCCGATGCGGCGCGTGAAAACGGGCTTGAATTCTAAGGGTACTGGTTATGGCGAAGGTTGATCCCAACGAAGGTCTGCAGGAAAAGCTGGTTCAGGTGAACCGGGTTGCCAAGGTGGTCAAGGGTGGCCGTATCTTCGGCTTTACCGCGCTGACCGTGGTGGGCGATGGCAAAGGCAAGGTCGGCTTCGGCCGCGGCAAGGCACGTGAAGTGCCGGCTGCCATCCAGAAAGCGCTGGAAGCTGCCCGCCGCAACATGATTCATGTTGACCTGGACGGCAGCACCATCCAGCACCCGATCAAGGCTCGCCATGGCGCCTCCAAGGTGTACATGCAGCCGGCCTCTGACGGTACCGGTGTGATTGCCGGTGGTGCGATGCGTGCGGTGCTGGAAGTGGCCGGCGTGCAGAACGTTCTGGCCAAGTGCTACGGTTCCACCAATCCGGTGAACGTGGTGCGGGCAACCTTCGAGGGTCTGCGTGCGATGTCCTCCGTTGAAGCGGTGGCGGCGAAGCGCGGCAAGACCGTGGAAGAGATTCTGAACTAAGCGAATTAACCGGAAGCAGAGCGATGGCGGCTAACAAGATCAAGGTAACCCAGACGAAGAGCACCGCGGGCCGGCTGGAAAAGCACAAGGCCTGCGTGCGTGGTCTCGGCCTGCGCCGGATCGGCCACACGGTTGAGGTTGAAGATACTCCTGCGGTACGCGGCATGATCAACAAGGTCTCGTACATGGTTCAGGTTGAAGGAGAGTAATGATGCGCCTGAATGAACTGAGCCCCGGCGCCGGTGCGCGCCCGTCCGGCAAGCGAGTAGGTCGTGGTATCGGCAGCGGTCTGGGCAAGACCGGTGGTCGTGGTCACAAAGGTCAGACGTCCCGGTCTGGCGGCACTGTGAAGCCCGGTTTCGAGGGTGGTCAGATGCCGCTGCAGCGTCGTCTGCCGAAATTCGGCTTTACGTCGCGCAAGGCCATGACCACTGCTGAAGTGCGTCTGTCCGAGCTGGCAGCGGTAGACGGTGACGTGGTGGATCTGGACAGCCTGAAGAAGGCCAACATCATCCGTCGCGACATGACCCGCGCCAAGATCGTACTCAGCGGTGAGCTGGATCGTGCTGTGACTGTGCGCGGCGTCATGGTGACGCGTGGTGCACGGGCGGCGATCGAGCAGGCCGGCGGTAAAATCGAGGAATAATACAGGCAGCCCATCATGGCCAGGAATCGTGCACAGACACTGAACCAGAATGCCCCGGACAGCACCGCAATGCGGACGCTGTGGCGGCGTATCGGGTTCCTGCTGGGTGCTCTGGTGGTGTTCCGGATTGGCGCGCACATACCGGTGCCGGGGATCAACCCGGACGCCATGGCGCGCCTGTTTGACCAGAACCGTGACACTGTCTTGGCGATGTTCAACATGTTTTCCGGTGGTGCACTGGAGCGCATGAGCATCTTTGCCCTGGGCGTGATGCCGTATATCACGGCCGCCATCGTGATTCAGTTGCTGACGGCGGTGAACCCCACCCTGGAGCAGCTGAAGAAGGAAGGCGAGCAGGGGCGCCGCAAGATTACCCAGTACACCCGTTATCTGACGGTGGTGCTGGCGCTGGTGCAGTCCTTCGGTGTTGCCGCCGGTCTGTATAGCCAGAATGTGACCCTGGTGGCTGAAAACGCCGCCACGATGGAAATCGCGTCTTTCTATTTTGTCGCGGTAACCTCGCTGGTCACGGGTACAGTGTTTCTGATGTGGCTGGGTGAACAGATCACCGAGCGCGGTATCGGTAACGGTATTTCGATGCTGATTTTCGCCGGTATCGTAGCGGGGCTTCCGGGCGCCATCGCGCAGACGTTTGAAGCGTCGCGCCAGGGCGAGCTGAACCTGCTGATCATGCTGCTGGTCATGATTGTGGCGGTGGCTGTGGTCTACGCGGTGGTGTTCTTCGAGCGCGGCCAGCGACGGATCACGGTGAACTACGCCCGTCGGCAGCAGGGTCGCCGCATGTACGCCGCCCAGCAGAGCCATCTGCCGCTGAAGGTCAACATGGCGGGTGTGATCCCGGCGATCTTCGCCAGCTCGATCCTGCTGTTCCCGGCGTCTATCGCCCAGTGGACAGGCGGTACCGGTGATGGCTGGTGGGCGAACGCAATGCGTGCGACCACCGATGCACTGATGCCCGGGTCGCCGCTGTATATCCTGCTGTTTACGCTGGGTATTGTGTTCTTCTGCTACTTCTATGCGGCGTTGATGTTCAACCCGAAAGATGTGGCGGATAACCTGAAGAAGTCGGGTGCGTATATCCCGGGGATTCGTCCGGGTGAGCAGTCCGCGCGTTACATTGATACGGTCATGGGTCGTCTGACCCTGGTAGGTGCCACCTACATGACCCTGGTGTGCCTGCTGCCCCTGTTCCTGCAGGGCATCTGGAACGTGCCCTTCTACCTGGGTGGTACGTCCCTGCTGATCGTGGTTGTGGTGGTTATGGACTTCTGGGCTCAGGTCAACGCCCAGCTGATGTCCACCCAGTACGAGAAGCTGATGAAGAAGGCGAACATGAAAGGCTATGGCGGCACCGGTCTGGTGCGCTAACGAGTAGAGGCGAGAGCAATGAAGGTTCAGGCGTCAGTCAAGAAGGTGTGCCGTAACTGCAAGATCGTTCGCCGTAAGGGGCGGGTGATGGTGATTTGCAGCGCCGAGCCGCGGCACAAGCAGCGTCAGGGCTGATTCGGCGGCCCCGAGGGGTCCCGGAATCAAGGTTAAGTTGAAAATATGTCGGTCTGCCGCTACCATGCGGCGCTTTTCCGGGCCTCTGGCCTGCACCGGCATTGAACAGTTGCGTTAAGCGGAGAAATTTGGATGGCCCGTATAGCAGGCGTAAACATCCCGGACAACAAGCATGCGGTAATCTCGCTGACCTACGTCTTCGGGGTTGGCCGTACCACTGCACAGAAGATCTGTGCTGCCAGCGGCATTGCGCCGACCGCCAAGATCCGTGAGCTGTCTGAAGAGCAGCTGGACGTGATCCGTGGCGAAGTGGCCAAACTGTCGGTGGAAGGTGACCTGCGCCGGGAAGTGAGCATGAACATCAAGCGTCTGATGGACATGGGTTGCTACCGGGGCATTCGCCACCGTCGTGGTCTGCCACTGCGTGGCCAGCGTACCAAGACCAACGCCCGGACCCGTAAGGGCCCGCGTAAACCGATCCGCAAGTAAACTGAATTCGGGTAGGCATCATGGCAAAGTCAAAGAAAGACAGCGGCGCTCGTCGCAAGAAGGTTACCCGGACGGTGGCGGACGGGATTGCGCACGTACACGCGTCCTTCAACAACACCATCATCACCATCTCTGATCGTCAGGGCAATGTGCTGTCCTGGGCGACCTCGGGTGGTGCCGGTTTCCGTGGTTCGCGCAAAAGCACCCCGTTCGCAGCCCAGGTGGCCGCAGAGAACGCGGGTAATGCCGCCAAGGACTACGGTCTGAAGAATCTGGAAGTGCGGGTCAAGGGCCCGGGTCCGGGTCGTGAATCCTCGGTGCGTGCGCTGAATGCCTGTGGTTACAAGATCACCAGCATTTCTGACGTCACACCGATTCCGCATAACGGCTGCCGGCCGCCGAAAAAACGCCGCGTGTAACGGGAGTTAGAGCAAGATGGCAAGATACATCGGTCCCAAGTGCAAGCTTTCCCGTCGTGAAGGCACTGATCTGTTTCTGAAGAGCGGTATTCGCCCTCTGGATTCCAAGTGCAAGGCGGAACAGGCGCCCGGCCAGGCTGCTGCCAGCCGCCGCATGGGTCGTCTGTCCGATTACGGCGTGCAGCTGCGCGAAAAACAGAAAGTGCGCCGTATGTACGGTGTGCTGGAGAAACAGTTCCGCGGCTATTACAAGAAAGCCGCTCGTTCACGCGGTGCCACCGGCGAAGTGCTGCTTCAGCTGCTGGAAGGCCGTCTGGACAATGTTGTATACCGTATGGGCTTCGGTGCCACCCGCTCCGAGGCGCGCCAGCTGGTGAGCCACCGTGCGATCCTGGTCAATGGCCAGATCGTTAATGTGGCATCCTACCAGGTGCGTCCGGGTGACGTGGTTTCCGTGCGTGAGAAGGCCAGAAACCAGTTGCGCGTGAAGAACGCCATGGACCTGGCCCAGCAGCGTGGTTTCGCCAGCTGGATTGAAGTGGACGAGAAAAAACTCGAGGGGACTTTCAAGGCCCTGCCCGAGCGCATCGACCTGCCGGCCGAGATCAACGAGAACCTGATCGTCGAGCTGTATTCCAAGTAAGGACAGCCTGAGGGAGCCCTATGACCGCCGTGAACGACTTTCTCACGCCTCGCTCGATCGCGATCAACGCGATCAGCCCAACACATGCCAAGGTCGTGCTCGAGCCTCTGGAGCGTGGTTTCGGCCATACCCTGGGCACGGCGCTGCGCCGCATCCTGCTGTCCAGCATGCATGGGGCTGCGATCACCGAGGTGGAAATCGACGGGGTCCAGCACGAGTACTCCTCCGTCGAGGGCGTTCAGGAAGATGTGATCAACATCCTCCTGAACCTCAAAGGTGTGGCACTGCGCCTGAACGACCGTGGTGAAGCCAACCTGGAACTGGCCAAAAAAGGGCCGGGTGTTGTCACTGCTGCCGATATTCAGCGCGATCACAGCGTCGAGATCGTCAACCCTGACCACGTGATCTGCAACATCACTGGTGACACCGAGCTGAAAATGAAGCTCAAGGTGACCTCCGGTCGTGGCTATGTGCCGGCAGATGCGCGCGTTAGCGAGGACGACGAGACCCGTGGTATTGGCCGTCTGCAGATTGATGCGAGCTACAGCCCTGTCATGCGTGTGGCCTATGTGGTGGAAGCTGCCCGGGTTGAACAGCGCACTGACCTGGACAAGCTGGTCATCGACCTCGAAACCAACGGGACGATTGACCCGGAAGACGCGATTCGCAGTGCTGCCACCATTCTGCAGCAGCAGATCGCGGTATTTGTGGACCTCGAGCAGGACCGCAAACCGGAGCCGAAACAGGAGCGTGAGGAAGTTGATCCGATCCTGCTGCGTCCGGTTGACGATCTCGAGTTGACCGTGCGTTCGGCCAACTGCCTGAAGGCTGAGAACATCTACTACATCGGTGATCTGGTTCAGCGCACTGAAGTAGAGCTGCTGAAGACCCCGAACCTGGGCAAGAAGTCCCTGACCGAGATCAAGGACGTTCTGGCCTCCAAGGGTCTGTCGCTGGGTATGCGTCTGGAAAGCTGGCCGCCGGCCAGCCTGCGTGACGACGACCGCCTGACCAGCAAACTGCGCTGAGAGGCGCTGGCACATTATCGATAGTCAAGCGGGCGTCGTGAGACGCCCCGAATGAAGGAATTGGAACCATGCGTCATCGCAAAAGTGGCAGAAAATTCAACCGGACCAGCGCACATCGCGCCGCGATGTTCCGCAACATGGCGGTGTCGCTGTTCGAACACGGTGCTATCAAGACGACCTTGCCGAGAGCCAAGGAACTGCGTCGTGTAGCCGAGCCCCTGATCACGCTGGCCAAGGAAGACTCCGTGGCCAACCGTCGTCTGGCGTTCTCCCGCACTCGCTCGAAAGAAGCCGTGGGCATCCTGTTCAACGAACTGGGCCCGCGCTACAAGAGCCGTCCGGGTGGTTACATGCGCGTCCTGAAGATGGGCTTCCGTGCCGGCGACAACGCGCCTATGGCGTACGTCGAGCTGGTGGATCGTCCGCAGGCTGGCGCTGCTGCCGAGACTGCTGAGGCCGAATAAGTCTCAGTAAAGGGCGCTGTGCAGGCGCCCATCGGCGTGAAATAGCGTCAAGACTGCGCTTCAAGACAGCACTTCAAGAAAAAGGCCGGGCACTCGCCCGGCCTTTTTCGTTTTTGTGATCTCCCGTCGTGCCTCTCCTGTCTGAGCTCCCTGTCTGACCTCCCCGAATGTTTCCCGGTATGCAACGCCGCTCGCGGCCGATGCGCCCGGCCTCACGGTCTGATGCCTGTGGCATCCCGTCGATCAACGCTGGCCGGAGTATGGCCTTGTTCGTGGCCGCCCTGTTCGCCCTAATCAGGACTAATGAAGGTCAGGACTCAGGAAGACGCGAGCGGACTACTGGAGACATCATCGTGATAACCGCAGCCGTAATGGATAACCGGCACCCCCTGGGCTATTTGCGCCACATGCTTCTGCTAAGCGTCGCTGTCACGATCCTGACGGGCTGCGGTGGCGGTGCTTCCGGTGGTGGGGGTGACGCACCGCCAGACCCCGCGGGCCCCTGTGAAAGCCAATGGGGCGATTTCGACTGGGACGGCAATAGCTGGTGCTGAGCTCAGCCTTGGTACAGGCCACAACACAAGGGAGTCAAGGCTCATGAATGGACAGCCAATTTGGTCAGCAGCGGTGCTTGCCCTGCTGTTGATGCCCGCGCTGAATGCCGGAGCGGCGGGCATGCCGCATATTTTCTCTCCCGGTGATCCGGCGCTGGCCGATGAGGTCAATGAGAATTTCGAGTACGCGGCCCCGCGCAACATCATCAACGTCAATCGGGTACCTGGTGCCAGCGATACGGTCAGTGGGAGCCTTCTGCTGGATGCGCTGGATCCGGCGTCTCTCTCAGCCATCAATGGCGCGCCGAGCGCCAGCAATCAGTATCTGGTCCGTCTGGCGCCCGGCGTTTTCAACATCGGTGGCAGCGCCGCGACGCTGTCGCCGCATGTCTATATTCAGGGGGCTGGCCCCGGTGCGACGCGCATCACTGGTAACGGGTCTAACACCGTGATATTGGCGAACAACTCCGGGGTCAGTGATGTGACGCTGGCCGCCACCGGTAGCGCCACGGGTGCGGCGCCACTGCGTGCCACGAGCATCGCCAATGCGAGCGTGACCAACGTCGAGATACTGGTAGGCGGCACGGGCACCTCGGTGCAGCCCGGAATAGCCGTAAGCGGCGCGTCGCTGCTGGTACGCAACTCGCGTATCCTGCACAACCTCAGTGGCAACACCCAGGCGTCGCTATCCATAGCGGGCAGTAATTCGGTGGTCAATATTGATGGTTTGCGCATCGATATGGCTGGCAGCAGTGCCACCACCGCCTATGCACTGGAAATGATCACGGGCAGCAATAACGCCATCAATGCCAGGAACCTGCGTGTTGTCGCGCACAATAATGGCGGCACACTGATGGGCGTGCGGCTGGGCGGTAGCAACCCGATCGTCAACCTGGATCAGACGCGCATTACCCTGACGGGGTCAGCCACGCGAGACCCCTTGTTTGTGGGGTCGTCCACGGCGCGCATCAATGTTAACCACTCAGTGCTGATCAGCGGCAATGGTGGCGCCAGCGATCATTTCTTGCGCCTGTCCGATGCCGGGGGCATTGTCCGGGTAGGCGCAAGTCAGCTGGGTTCTACCCATTACACGCACAGCGCAGGGGCGAGCGGCGTCAACGTCCAGTGCGTATACGTTTATGGCGCCAACTATACGACAGGCAGCTGCCAGGGCCCGCTTTTCTAGAGCATAACCATCGGTTGTCGCCCCGCCTCTTTCTGCCGATGTCGCTCAACGAGCGGCGCGGCGCTGAGCGAGGGCGGCGTTATTAACCGGGTTGTAGTAGCGGGCGATGATGCTGCGCCATCTGGCTGGATCGTCCGGACCGATCAGGCGCGCAGACCAGAGAATTGCCCCGCTTTCCACATCGATCACTGCGGCGTCGATCACCGCATCGGCGGTAGCATTGAAACCTCTGGCGCCGGTACCAAAAGAATGGGAAATGGCGTCAGCGATCTGGCTGCTGGTGGCACTGCCGCGGGTCAGCCTCCAGCCCCGATGGCGTGTGATCATCAAACAGCAGTGTTGATCAGGCAATATGGCTCGCAGGTCATCGTCAAGGGATACCTGCTCCACTTGGGTAGGTGCCCCGAGGTCCTTGCTGGCAAAGGGGTTCGCGCTTTGCCCCCTGCGTAGCTGTTCTACCTGGACTTCGTCTGCCCAAATGGCGGCGTGCAGTGCCGCAACAGGTGCTGCATGGTCTTCGGAGTAGGGCAGGTAGCTTTGCGTGAAGCCGTAGGCGTTCCCGTGTCGCTCCACAGTTTCCCAAAAATCCAGGCCGGCGTGCTCCATGCGTGTAATACGCTCCAGAACCTCGCCGTTACCCGCACGGACTTCCGTGACAAAATCGGGTTCCAGTACGACCAGAGTATTCAGTTCGGCCAGCACGGCCTGGTCTTCCGGAAATGAGGGATGGTCCTGAACACAGATTTCGTTGCAACTCATGTTCTCGGACAGGTTGCCGAGCCCCTGGCAGCCGCCCAGGAGTACGAGGCCGCCAATTACGGGCAGCACAGTTCGGATATGAAATGACATGATGATCCCCATAGCGTGTATCTGACAGCAGCCCCCGGTTCTCCCCGCCGGGGGCTGTTCAGTGTAGCGTCGAGTGGCGCTGATGGGTATAGAGGCGATAGCGTGTTGCGCCGCTCAGGCCTGCTTCTTGCGTCTGGAAGGAGATGCCGCCGGCAGCATACCTTTCAGAAAGCGCCCTGTATGACTGCCCTTGGCCTTTGCCACGTCCTCCGGCGTACCTTCGGCGATGATCTGCCCGCCACCGTCGCCCCCTTCGGGGCCCAGGTCCACGACCCAGTCCGCTGTCTTGATCACGTCCAGGTTGTGTTCGATCACGACGATGGTGTTGCCGTGGTCGCGCAGACGGAACAGCACGGTCAGTAGCTGCTGGATGTCATGAAAGTGCAGCCCGGTGGTGGGCTCGTCGAGGATGTAAAGCGTCCGTCCGGTGTCCCGCTTGGACAGCTCCCGCGCCAGCTTGACCCGTTGTGCTTCACCGCCGGAAAGCGTGGTAGCGGCCTGTCCCAGAGTGATATAGCTCAGGCCCACATCCATCAGTGTCTGCAACTTGCGCGCCAGCGCCGGGACTGCGTCAAAGAATTCCCGAGCGTCCTCGACCGTCATTGCCAGCACCTCATAGATGCTGCGGCCCTTGTAGAGAATCTCCAGCGTTTCCCGGTTGTAGCGCTTGCCGTGGCAGACCTCGCAGGGCACGTAGATATCTGGCAGGAAATGCATCTCGACCTTGATGACGCCGTCGCCCTGGCAGGCTTCGCAGCGGCCGCCGCGTACGTTGAAGCTGAAGCGGCCCGCCTTGTAACCCCGTGCACGGGCTTCCTGGGTGCCGGCGAACAGGTCCCTGATTGGCGTGAACAGGCCGGTGTAGGTAGCCGGGTTAGAGCGCGGTGTGCGGCCGATGGGGCTCTGGTCGATATCGATGACCTTGTCGAACTGATCCATGCCGTCAATGTGCGAATGGGCCGCCGCTCGCAGGGTGGTGGCGCCATTGAGTTCCGTGGCGGCGACGGGATAGAGCGTGTTATTGATCAGTGTGGATTTGCCAGACCCGGAGACGCCGGTCACACAGGTAAACAGCCCGAGAGGCAGCTTCAGGGTGACATCCTTGAGATTGTTGCCGGTGGCGCCTTCCAGGGTCAGCCAGCGACCGTCCGGTTTGACCCGGTTGGCCGGGATGGCGATCCCCTTGCGGCCGGACAAATAATCGCCGGTGAGTGATTTGCGATTCGCGGCAATCTGTTTGGCCGTACCCTGGGCAATCACTTCGCCACCGTGCACACCGGCCCCGGGGCCGATGTCGATGACATGGTCGGCGCCGCGGATGGCATCTTCGTCGTGTTCCACCACCAGTACGGTGTTGCCGAGGTCGCGCAGGCGCGTCAGGGTTTGCAGCAGGCGCTCATTGTCGCGCTGGTGCAGCCCGATGGAGGGTTCGTCCAGCACATACATGACGCCGACCAGGCCGGCCCCGATCTGTGAGGCCAGGCGGATACGCTGGGCTTCGCCGCCCGACAGAGTGTCGGCATTGCGTGCCAGGGACAGGTAGTCCAGGCCCACGTTGACCAGGAACTGCAGGCGCTCGCGAATTTCCTTGAGAATCTTGTCGGCGATCTCGCCCCGGTGGCCTGGCAGTTTCAGCTTGCCGAAATAGTCGCTGGCCTTGCCCACCGGCAGGCGCACGACATCCGGCAGGTTGCGGCCGTTGATAAACACATGGCGAGCAGATTCCCGCAAACGCGAGCCGCCGCAGTCCGGGCAGTCCGAGGTGCTCAGGAAGCTGGCCAGGTCCTCACGGACGGCGTCGGATTCGGTATCGCGGTAGCGCCGTTCCATGTTCGGGATGATGCCTTCGAACGGATGCTTGCGCTTGACGATATCGCCGCGATCATTGAGATAGCGGAACTCCACGGTCTCGTTGCCAGTGCCATGGAGTATCTTGCGGCGTACGGTTTTCGGCAGCTTGTTGAACGGTGTATCGATGGCAAAGCCCAGGTGGCTGGCCAGCGATGTCAGCATCTGGAAATAGTAGACGTTGCGACGATCCCAGCCACGAATAGCGCCTTCGGCCAGGGAGGCGGAGGGCTGGATGACCACCTTGTCTTCATCAAAGAACTGCTTGACGCCCAGGCCGTCGCAGGTCGGGCAGGCGCCCGCTGGATTGTTGAAGGAAAACAGCCGTGGCTCCAGTTCCGGGATGCTGTAGCCGCAGTGTGGGCAGGCGAAGCGTGCAGAAAAGACGACCTCGGCATCATGGCCTTCCATCGGTGCGATCACGGCGATGCCGTCGGCCAGCTCCAGTGCCGTCTCGAAGGATTCGGCCAGACGATTCTGCAGGTCGGCGCGTACCTTGAAGCGATCTACAACGACTTCGATGGTGTGCTTCTTCTGCTTGTCGAGTTCCGGCACATCGTCCAGATCGGTGACGCGGCCATTAACGCGCGCACGTACGAAACCCTGCGCACGCAGTTGATCGAACAGATGCAGGTGTTCGCCTTTCTTGTCGCGCACGACAGGCGCGAGCAACATCAACTTGCTGCCCTCGGGCATGGCCAGCACCTGGTCCACCATCTGGCTGACGGTCTGGGCGGCCAGCGGTGCGTCGTGTTCGGGGCAGCGTGGCTCACCGACACGGGCGTAGAGCAAGCGCAGATAGTCGTAGATTTCGGTAATGGTACCGACCGTGGAGCGCGGGTTATGGCTGGTCGATTTCTGCTCGATGGAAATCGCGGGCGACAGGCCTTCGATATGATCGACATCGGGCTTTTCCATCATCGACAGGAACTGCCGTGCGTAGGTGGACAGCGACTCCACATAGCGGCGCTGTCCCTCGGCGTACAGTGTGTCGAAGGCCAGTGATGACTTGCCCGAGCCGGACAGCCCGGTGATCACCACCAGCTTGTCGCGAGGGATATCGAGGTCGACGTTCTTCAGATTGTGCGTGCGCGCGCCACGCACCAGGATCTTGTCCATGGGCATCCGGTACTGGTCAAAATGACAGGGTAGTATAAGGAATCGTTCAGCCTAGTGACAGGCATGTGAGGATCAGGAGAGTGCCGGGTTGTGGTGACAGAATATGGCAGCAGTGTCGGACGTTACCCCGGTGCGGGCGAGGGCACCGGGGAGGCAGGAGGTCAGAGGTTTTCCTGGGCCCAGTTCACCGCCTGCAGGCGGTTGGAGGCGTTGATTTTCTTGAAGATGTTGTAAATGTGCGTCTTGATGGTATGCGGGCTCAGGTTGAGTGAGCGGGCAATGTCTGAATTCTTGGCCCCGGTGGCCATGACCTTGAGCACTTCGACCTCGCGGTCCGTCAGGTTGACCTCGCTGCGCGAGAAGGTCTTGTTGAAGGCCCGGCTCTTCATCAGATACTGCTGCAGCACCTTGCGCGGCAGCCACAGTTCGCCCTCGAACATGGCCCGGATGCCCTTGAGCAACAGATCCTGCGGGCAGTCATGCAGGAAGCCGCCGTTGACCATTGGCAGGCCAGCGAGGCGTGACAGGGAGTCTTCCTCGTCCACGTTGAATACCGCAATGAACAGGTCGGTATCGATTTGCGGATCGATCTCCAGCAGATGCGCGATGGTGTCGTTAATGTCGATGGTGCTGAAGTCCACCAGGAACAGGGCCTGGCCCACCTGATCGAGTTCCTCGGCGGTCACATCCTGGATGCGCTTGAGGCTGCGGGCGCTGACGTCCTGTTTGCCCAGGAACTCCGCCAACAGCGAGTTCTGCAGCTGTTGGCCGCCGGCCACGTATACCTGATGTTCACTGACGAAGGGGGGCATCTGTCTTCTTTCCCTGTTTCTCTAATTATCGGGCCCGCTATCCTTGGACAGCGGGTGGGTCGTCCGGGAGGGCTCTACGAATAAACACTTATTCACGGCTAATTTATCACCAGTTGGTGGGTGGTTCAATTTAACCCTGCATCGAAGTACTCCCTTTACTCCTCAGCCGAGCGCTTTCTGCTACACTCGCGACCTTTCTGTATGCCGCCTGGAAGACCATGAACAGTAGTTCTCCGCGATCCGCGCTGGTGCGGGCCGAGGTGCGCGTCACCGGGGCCCTGGCCTCGATCTTTGCCCTGCGCATGTTCGGTTTGTTCATGCTGCTGCCAGTGTTTGCGGTCTATGGCGCGGCATTGCCCGGCGCCACGCCCTTTCTGATCGGTATGGCCGTGGGCGCCTACGGGCTCATGCAGGCGCTGCTGCAATTGCCGTTTGGCATGCTCTCTGATCGGGTGGGGCGGCGCCCGGTGATCCTGGCGGGGCTGCTGCTGTTCGCGCTGGGTGGGGTGGTCGCGGCACTGGCAGAGTCGATTCACGGCGTTATCCTGGGGCGCGCCCTGCAGGGGGCCGGGGCGATTGCTGCCGTGGTGATGGCGCTGGTTGCCGATGTGGTGTCCGAAGATCATCGTACGCGGGCGATGGCCGGTATTGGCATGTCCGTGGGGGCCGCATTCCTGCTGGCCCTGATCCTGGGGCCTGCGCTTGCGGCGTGGCTCGGGCTGTCCGGGCTGTTCTGGCTGTCTACACTGCTGGCTCTGGGGGGAATGCTGGTGGTGCTCATCTGGGTGCCGAACCCGCGTCTGCGGGTGCGTGAGCCGGCGTTGCCCCTGGGGCCGCGTTTGCGGCGTATTCTGCGTGACCCGATGCTGTGGCGCCTGAATACCGGTATCTTCATCCTGCATGCGGTGCTGACAGCCGTGTTTGTGGTGGTGCCCGGGCTGCTGGCCGACCGGGTGGGTCTGCCACTGGTGCGCCACAGCTTGTTGTACCTGGTGGTGCTGGTGGCCAGCGTGGGGGTAATGATACCGCTGATCATTGCTTCGGAACGGCGTGGCGTTCGTCCTGTCAAAATGCTGGCGGTGGGGTTGCTGGGTGTGGCCATGGTCCTGTTGGCGCTGGCGCAACAGCAGCTGTGGCACTTCGCGCTGGCGCTGTTTGTGTTCTTCTCGGCCTTCAATCTGCTGGAGGCCTTGCTGCCGTCCATGGTGGGTCGTGCGGCGCCGGCGGGTACCCGTGGCACGGCACTGGGCATCTATTCGAGCAGCCAGTTTCTCGGCGTGTTTGCCGGCGGCGCACTGGGTGGCCTTCTGTGGCAAAGTGCGGGCGCTGCCGCCGTCTTCTGGGCGGCGGCGGTTATGGTATCGGCGTGGTTATTGCTGATGCGGGGTATGCCCGTGCCGGTGAAATCGGACAGCCGCGTGCTGGTGCTGGGGGATGCCCCGGCGCACCCCGATGTTCTGGCGGAGCATCTGCTGGCGGTCGAGGGGGTTCTGGAAGCGGTGGTGCTGCCGGACGCGGGCCTGGCTGTGCTCAAGGTCGACAAGACGTGCCTGGATCTGGCTGCTCTGGAGCGGATTTGTCCGGGGGCGGCACCCGCCGCAGGATAATGCGCAGCGGCGCGTCACGGGGGTATCCCAACTGGCCCGCAAAGCTGCCAGAATGGAGCACTTTTCAGGGAACGAATGACATAAACGGAGAAGCAAGATGGCTCGTGGTGTAAACAAGGTAATCCTGATCGGCAATCTGGGAGCAGACCCGGAAACCCGTTTCATGCCCAGCGGCGGTGCCGTGACCAATATCAATCTGGCGACGTCCGAGAGCTGGAAAGATCGCAACACCGGGCAGATGCAGGAACGCACGGAATGGCATCGCGTGGTGTTCTTCAACAAGCTGGCCGAGATTGCCGGTGAGTATCTGAAGAAAGGCGGCAAGGTTTATATCGAGGGCAGCCTGCGTACCCGCAAGTGGCAGGGGCAGGATGGTCAGGACCGCTATACCACCGAGGTGGTGGCCAGCGAGATGCAGATGCTCGACAGCCGTGGTGGTAGCGGTGGTGGTGGCGGTTACGCCAATCAGGACAGCGGTTACGGCGGCTATGAGAATCAGGCGCCGCAGGAGCATGCCGGTGCGTCCGGTGACGCCCAGGGCGGCGGCAAGAGCGGTGGCAAAAGCGGCGGATTTTCCTCCCCGGCGGATGATTTCGACGACGATATCCCGTTCTGATCATGCCGCGTCCCCTGACGCTGATTGGCGTTTTCGTCGTCAGCTTGCTGCTGTTCGGGCTCTGGCAACTGCCAGCGCAACCCTTTGTCAGACACCTTGATGGTCTGGTGATCGGTGACGCGCCGCTCCAGGTGAGCGGAATACGCGGCCGTGTCTGGCAAGGTGAGGCCCGTTGGCGCTGGCAGGGATACCGGGGCGATTTGCGCTGGCACACCCGCTGGCGCGGCGTGCTGCCGGGCGTCCAGCTTGATCTGGCGGGTGGCGGTGTGGAGCTGGATGGCTGGGTGGGCGGAACGCCACGCGCGGCCTCGCTGCGCGACCTGAGCCTGCGTGTGCCGCTGGCCGAGATCAGCCGTGACATGCCGGAGGGCAGCGCGGATGGTGTGGTGACCGGTCAGATCGCCCATCTGCGCTGGGCGCGCAGCGGTGAGGTGTCGGTACAGGGCAACCTGCGCTATGGTGGCGGGCAGGTGACCTGGCCGCCGGATGGTAGTGCCAGAGTGCCACCACTGGAAGGACGGCTGTTCACCGAGCAGAATGTGGCCAGGTTTGAAATCACCGACCCGGAGGGCACCCGGCTGGTGGATGGTGATGTGGCGGCTGGCGAAGCGTCGCTGCGTGTGTATCGTGCCTGGCCTCGTCTTCTGGGGGTCAGTCAGGGGGGCAGCGACGACGACGTCGTGTTCCAGGTCAGTCAGGCACTCTAGTCGCCTGATTGCCGATAAAAAAAGAGGCAGTTGGACAGAATAATGGCCGTTTCGTTTGACCAGACCAGGATACAGCGCCTCATCGGCATCGCCCGATGGGTGGCTGCAATAGTGGTCGTGATCTGGTTGGCCAAGGTGATCGCCGACAGTCTGCTGCTGTGGTACGCCGGACCGCAAGAGGTGGCGCCTCCCGATCCCTCGTTGCAGCGTCTGACGGTGGTCGAGCGGCAGAGCAATGGCAGCCTGTCGCGCCAGCAGGTAGAAGGCTGGAACCTGTTTGGTGTGCCGCCGGAAGAGGCGCCCGAAGAACGAGTCGTCGACGCCCCGGATACCCGCCTGAGACTTGAACTGCTAGGCCTGTTCCAGCATCGTGACCAGTCGCAGGCGCGAGCCATCATTGCCGAGCAGGGGCGTGATGCTGCCTTGCTGAAGCCCGGAGACCGGGTCCCCGGGAATGCTGAACTGGTCGAGGTGCTTGCAGATCGTGTGATTCTGCGCCGTCAGGGCCAGCTCGAAGCGCTGCGCCTGCGGGAGCCGGAGTTGTCTGGCGGTGGTGTCTCGGCTACTCCGCCTGTTCGTCAGCAGCCGGCCAATCGCCGGCCCGGCGGGGCGCCATCCGCGCCATCGCCGCAGGCTGATACGGAACTGAATCTGTTTGAAGGCGATGCCGCGCAGCAGCGCCGCATGATTATTGAACAACTGGGTCTGGCGCCGGTCACTGAAGGCAGTGCCGAAGGGTACCGCATTACCGAGGCTGCGCCGGCTGATGTGATCAGCAGCGTGGGGCTGCGCCCCGGGGATCAGATCATGTCAGTCAATGGCCACCCGCTGGGTGACGAAGCCGGTGATGTCCGGGCCATTGAGGAAGCACTGGCGTCGGGGTCCGCGTCCATTGAGGTTCAGCGGGGATCACGCCGTTTTACGGTTAACTATCCGCCATAACGCAATTCGAAAGGCGAAGAAGGATGAAAACAATACTGCGGCTGGTCGCGGTGATGTGGGTCGGGGGGATGCTGAGCATGTCTCCGGCCATGGCCGACGACGACAAGACCTGGACGGTCAATATACGTAATGCGGACATACAGGCCTTTATAGGTCAGGTGGCCGACATGACCGGAAAGAACTTTGTTGTGGACCCACGGGTGCGCGCGCGGGATGTGACCGTGATTTCGCGTCAGCCGCTGACCGAAGGTGAAGTGTACGAGCTGTTCCTGTCTGTGCTGCAGGTGCATGGTTATGCCGCCGTGGAGTCTGGCGAAATCATCAAGATCGTACCCAACACGACCGCCAAGCAGAGTAATTTACCGCTGGTACAGGACAGCGCCACCGGTGAAGCACTGATTACCCGCGTCATTACCGTCGACAACTCGCCCGTCGAAGAGCTTGTGCCGGTGCTGCGTCCGCTGGTGCCGCAGTATGGTCATCTCGCGGCGGTGGGCTCGGCCAACGCGCTCATCATCAGCGACCATGCGGATAATATTCGCCGTATGGAAGCCATCATTGCCCATCTGGATGGCTCGGAAGCCGAAGAGGTGGAAATCATCCCGTTGCAGCACGCCTGGGTCGGAGATGTGATCAAGCTGCTGGAGACCCTCACACCGCAACAGAGTGGCCAGCAGCAAGGCCGTCGGCAGCAGGTCCGGGAGGGGCGTCTCACCCTGGTGGCTGACGAGCGCACCAATCGCCTGATCGTCAAGGGCGACAGTATCGCCCGGCGCCGGGCGGTCGAACTGATCCGTGAGCTCGATGTGCGGCCGTCCCAGAGTGGCAGCGTGCAGGTGGTGCGGTTGAGCCATGCTGACGCAGAAAAGATGGCGGAACTGTTGAAGAACTTCTCTGACGCTGCCACGGACAATGGCAGCGAAGGGGCGCCGGGCACCAAGGTGTCCATTCAGGCAGACCCGTCGATGAATGCGCTGGTGATCCGCGCCGAGCCGGCGCTGATGCAGGAACTGCAGTCCATCGTGCGGCAGCTGGATGTGCGGCGTGCCCAGATCCTGATTGAGGCCGCCATCGTGGAAGTCGGTGGTGATCTGGGGCTGCAGCTGGGTGTCCAGTTTGCCGGTGGCGACGAGCGCAGTGGCGTGGGGGGCACCAACTTCAGCAATGTCGGCCTCAGCGTCAACGATATTGTCGGTAGCATTCTGTCCGGTCAGCCGACCGCAACGCTCAACGATGGCATCACCATCGGTGGCGGCGAGCGCCGCAGTGATGGCAGCTTCCGCTGGGGCGGGTTCCTGCAAGCGCTGGCTTCCAGCTCCAACGTCAACCTGCTGTCCACCCCGAGCGTGCTGACCCTGGACAACCAGGAAGCGTCCATCGTGGTGGGCCAGAACGTGCCGTTCGTGACCGGGCAGAGCACCAGCACCGGCGCTGGCCTGGATAACCCGTTCCAGACCATCCAGCGTCAGGACGTGGGTATCACGCTGACGGTGACGCCGAGCCTGGCGGGCGACAGCACGGTGCGTCTCGTTCTGGAACAGGAAGCCTCAGCGGTCCAGGCGGCATCGGAAGGTATCAACGCCGTGGATCTGATCACCAGCACGCGTTCTATCAAGACCACCGTGCTGGCGGATGACGGCGAGACCATTGTGCTGGGCGGCCTGATCCAGGATGACGTCCGGCGGGTGGTGCGCAAGGTGCCCATTCTGGGGGATATCCCGGGCCTCGGCATCCTGTTCCGGTCTACCGACGACCGGCGCGAGAAACGCAACCTCATCGTGTTTTTGCGCCCGACCATCCTGGCAGACAATCAGCGTCTGCTGGAGCTGACCCAGCAGCGCTATCTCGGGATCACGGCGTTGCAATTCCGGGTGAATCGCCGTGGTGATCTGGAGCGGGTCGTGCCGCAGCCGCTGCCGACCAACGTCGATGACCTGTTTGATGGCCGTCGCCCGCCGCCGGAGGAGTTGCGCCGTTACATGGAGCAGAACCGGCTGCCGGACAATGAGCGCAGCATGGAAGATGCGGCCCTGGACTGACCCTGGCGACACGACCCTGATGCGCCAGAGTCCATGAGGTGTCAGACAGCAGGGTTGTCGCTGCCGGGAAGCCTGTAGCACAATGGTTCCACTTCGGCGGCGCGGATTGGGCGCCCCGGGGCGTGTCCCGGCATACCGACAATAATGGTATTCCAAGAATAAAAGGATGCCCGCTACGCCCTCTTCCGGGCCAGGACGGGCCCGACGAGGGAAGCGCTGCAATGTTACGACTCCGATTCAATGACCGGCATCGGTCCGGTATCTGGTTGTCCGAACCCCGCTATGTCATCGGCCGCCATCCCTCCAACACCATTGTGATTGATGAAGAGGGTATCAGTGACTTCCACGCCGAGCTGATTGTCGAGGCGGACAACCGTGTCTACCTGACCGATCTGTGCAGCGAGGAAGGTACACGCCTGAACGGCGACCGTGTGGAACTGCCCACGCGCATTGTGCCGACGGACATCATTCGTATCGGGGATGTGGAACTGGAGCTTACCGATCCCGCCCATCAGATGATGCGCATGCCCGATGATGCCGTCAGTGTCATGATGCCGGCGTTCCGCGAAGTCTCGGTGACCACCTCGCCCTATGATGCCTGGACCCTGTATGCCACCTCCGGCGATCTGCTCGGTCGGCGTTATCCGGTGCCGCCGTCCGGGAATCTGTTGCTGGGCCGTTCGCATGGCAGTGATATCGTGTTGCCGGGGGTGCATATCTCCCGTCGCCACGCTCAGGTCTGGGCCACGGAAGGGCGACTGTATGTCTGTGATCTCGATTCGGCCAGTGGTACCTGGGTGAACCGTGCCAAGGTGTCTGAAGTGGAGCTGCATGGGGGGGACGATCTGCGTATCGACCATGTGGTCTTCCGCATTGAAGCGCCCTGCAGCACACTCAAGGGCCGTCCCGGACGGGACGCTGCACTGGCGGCGGGTGACGCCCATCAGGCGGGCTCCGCGGCGCGTCTGGCGGATGGTGCCCTGTCACGCTTTGCCGGGCGCCAGCACTGACTCTACTGGTTGCGCAACTGCTCCAGTGAACCCAGCACCCGACGGGTCCGTTCCAGCTTCTTGTCCAGTTCCTGATCGCCCGGCCTCAGCGGGGCGATACGGCTCCACTGTCGGTAGGCCGCCTGATAATCGCCGCTGGCGTAGAGGGCATCGCCCGTTGCCAGATCTTCCCGGAAACGTTGCCCGACCAGGGTCTCCACCTCGGTGGCTTCGCGTTGCAGATTGCCACGATGGCGGTGCTGTTCGATGTAGTCGCGGGCGGCCAGCAGGTCTTCAATGGTGCCGCTGCGCTGATAGCGCTCCAGCCGGTTGCGCGCTTCGCGTTGCAGGGTTGAGGTGCGGCGCGCCTGGGCCGCGCGGTTGGCGTTGGCCACTTCCTGTTCGGCGCGCGCCCGCTGCGGGTGGTCGGCGCGTGCCGGTTCCAGTCGGGCGGCGCTGCGCAGTGCATCCCGGGCCAGACTCCAGTGTTCCTGGCTGGCATGCCATTCGCCCAGGGTGGTGAGTTCCTCGGCCAGGCTGGCGGATTGCTGGCGATAGCGTTGTTGCAGGCTGGTAGCAGAGGGGTCGGCAAAGCGTGTGAGCCCCTCCACAGCAGATTCGGTGCTCTGCAGCCACTCCGCCTCACGGACCAGCAGTTGCGTGCGTTCGCGCAGCAGATCAACCATCTGCCGCTGGTCCAGCTCCGAGCGCGCCTCGGCGATGGCGTAGCCATGGGCCCAGTGACGCCGGGCATCGTCCAGGTGGGTCAACGCCTCAGCCCAGCGCCCCTGGTTGGCAAACTGGCGGGCCTGGGTGATCCGGGTGCGCTCAAAGCGGATGATGTCCTGATTGAGGGTCTCCAGTCGCTGCGTCAGGGCGTCCGATGCCTCTTCCGGATCGACCCGGTTGGCGATGGCCCAGGCGGTGTTGTAGTCCTGGGCCGCCAGGGCGTCATCCAGCGCGGTCACCGGGTCAGTATCGGGCTGCAGCAGGCTGCAACCCGCCAGCAGCAGGGCGCCGGTCAGCAGGGCGGTGCGCAACTCAGGCATGGTTCACCTGTGCGCGGGCGCTTCTGGCGATGGCATATTCGCTGAGAAAGCGGGCGATGCGTTGTTCCATCAGGGTTTCGGACTGGGCGTGCACGCCTTCCACGCGGTAAGTCAGTACCGGTTCCGATTTGCCGCGCACGCGCATGGTGCCGGCAATACGCGTGCGCAGCCGCGGGGCAATATTCGCATCGCGGACAAGATGGTCTGGAATGATGACTTCCCCGGGGGCTGCCATATTGGACAGTCGCGAGGCGAGGTTCACGGCATCGCCCACGACGGTGTACTGCATGCGATCCTGGGAGCCCAGGTTGCCAGCCAGCATCTGCCCGGCATTGATGCCGACGCGGAAATCCACGGTCACCAGCCCGTGTGCCGCGCGGGTCTCATTCAGGCGTGTGACCAGTCGCTGGATCATGACCGCACAGCACAGCCCGTGATACAGGTGCTCGCTGTCTTCTTCCGGCACCCCGAAGACCAGCATGGCGCAGTCGCCCATGAACTTGTCGATGTTGCCACGGTAGAAATCGGCGGCGGTGGAAATGGCATTGAAATAGTCGTTCAGCAACTCCGCGACCGCATCCGGGGCCATGCCTTCTGACAACTGCGTAAAGCCGACGATGTCGGCGAACAGCACCGTGGCGTGTACTTCGCGCCCGCCGAGTTGCACTTCGCCCAGGTCGGCCATCATCCGTTCTGCTACCCGCGGGCTGACGAAGCGGGACAGGACGCGCTCGACCTGTGTCTTCTCCAGCAGGCCATGGGCCATGTTGTTGTAGGCCTCCAGCAACTGGCCGATCTCATCGTTGCTGTGCCCCTCAAGGCGCACATTGAGGTCGCCAGCGCGCAGCGCTGTGGTGGCCGCCACCAGGTCAGTCAGTGGCTGCGCCAGGCGGCGGCTGATGACAAAGGCGGCGATCACGGCAATCAGGCTCATCAGCAGGGTGGCGGTGATCATGGTGGAGCGGGCCGCCGCCTGGGCGCTGGTGATCGCTGTGCCGGACAGGGTAATGGCGGCGTACCCGGCCGTGGCGTCAGCAACGCGGATGACCGCAAAGTAGGTGGTCAGCGGATCTTCCTGGTCGCGCCAGTGGCGCACCGGACCGCTGAGGGTGGGGACCGCATCAACGGGCAGCTTGCCAGCCCGGTGCAGCAGACGCAGGTTGCGGTCGAACAGGGCCGCGCCGTCCAGTTGTTCGCTGCCAGCCAGTTCGTTCACCAGCACGTTGAGGGCGAGCGGATCTTCAGCGAGCAAGGGTTCGCGTGCGGCGTCCGCCAGTTGCGAGGCAATGGTGCTGCCGAAGCGGTCGGCTTGCGTCTGCATGGCGCTGAGCTGGCTGTTGAGGATCAGTGAGCCGAGCACGCTCATGCCCACCAGCACCAGCGCAGAAAAGGTCAGGCCGAGCTTCCAGGCCACGGGCAGATAGTCGGGCAGCAGCGCACGCAAATCGTCCGCCAGGCGGCGGCCGGTGGTCAGGGTGCGGTGTCGCCAGCGTGTCATCACGGCGGTTGGCCTCGGTAGTAGGCTGCCCGGGCGGCGGTGGAGGATAGGAGAGACGTGGCCGCCAAGGGTTCCAACCGGCAACCATAACATTTTGTAGCGTTTGCGTAACAGAGGGCCGGACGGGCGGGGGTGCCCGTCCGGCAAGGGGGTGTTTCAGACGGCCACGGGCACGCCGTGGTCGTCGCGGTCGGTGAGTATCTCGAAGGCGGCCCGGTGGCTGGTATGCAGACGGCGTGGCGCCTGACCGTGGCTGGCCAGTGACAGATCGCAGCGCGCGATCTTGCTGTTCAGGCAGGTCTTGCTCCCGCCTGGCGGGTTGTAATAGGTCAGGGCGGTGAAACAGGTCGCCGGCGCCTGAATGTGCACATCCAGCTGATGCCCCTGGTGGCGACTGCGGAACTGCCAGTCAAAAAAGTGGTAGTGCGCCTTGGCGCGCAGCGCTGTGCCGATGCGATTGAAAGCATAGGTCTCGCCGTCCAGGCGCAGGCAGGCGATGGTCAGCCAGGGCGAGAACACCGGGCCGAGTTTCACCCTTGCGGTGATGCATTCCAGGAAGGCATCGGGGGCGTCGTCGAAGCCGGCCACCTGGCCCCAGGCGTACTGATCCGTGTGCTTGCTGCCCCAGTTGTGGTTTTCGCTGCCTTGCCAGTGGTCGATGGTATAGCGCTCGCCGTCCACCAGCAGATGACCGTGGAAGCGCACCTGTGGCCGGCTGACCAGCGCCTTGGCCTTGGGCAGCGGTGCCGTGTACAACTTTTCCGGCAGAAAGATCAGGCTGTCCTGGCCGTCGTCGTACGTCAGGTCCCAGGCGATGGAATGACCGCCGCTGGTGGCGTCGCCGCTGAGGCGATGGCTGGTCAGCTGGGCGCCGGGGAGACTGACCCCCATCTGTTCCCGGTTGAAGTCGCACACGGACAGTGGCGATTCATTCTTCACGGCCACAACGCGCACATCATCACCGCGTTCGGCATCAAACCACATGGCCCAGATCTCGCCCAGGGGGGCGCGATCGTCCGCCGGGATGAACAGGGTATAGCGGATCCAGAAGGCACGCGCTTCGCTGGGGTGATTGGCGCGCAGGAACCAGGACTCGTAGTGGCCCCCTTTGCCGGGGTACTGACTGCCATGCCAGGGAATCATTGTGCGGCTCCATATTCCGTGTAGGCGTTTTCCTCGCGCACCAGGCGCAAGGCACGAAAGACAAACAGCAGGATCGAATCGCGGTAGGCCACTTCTGCCTCGCCCACCGGTTGATCCGCCTGGAATACGGTCAGCGGGCAGGTAATCAGCGACCGCAACAACCCGTTTCGGCCGTAATGCTTCTGGCCGGACAGATAAAGCGCCCCGTGTACCGGATGAGTGAAGCGCAGCCAGTAATGCGGCCCCCCCGGGCGAAGGGTCAGTTCACCTTCGCAGGGGAACTGCTCGTTGCCCAGCGTGACCCGACCGCGGAAGTAGCGCGGCGTGCCCAGGCTGAAGATGCGGGTGGTGAAGGCGGCGATGGAAAAGGCGAAGGGCAGCCGTTGCACCTCGTCATTGCCGTCCAGCGTCAACCAGCCGCTCATGGTCTCGCGTAACAATAGTCCAATGGCCATGTCGATGCTCCGTCAGGGGGTCAGGTGGTCTGCCAGCCGCGCTGCGGCATGACTGGCGAGGGTCATGATGGTGACTTGCGGGTTGGCGCCCAGGCTGGAGGGCACGCAGCTGCCGTCCATCACATACAGGTCTTGCCAGCCGTGCACGCTGTGATCAGGGGCGCAGACGCCGGCATGCGGGTCGGCGGCGAGTCGCGCCGTGCCCAGGGGGTGGTAGGCGCTCATGAGAAAATCGCCAGGACGATGTCGGCGCGCCATGAAGGCGGCCAACTCGGCCTCGTTGCGTACCGTTACCAGGCGCGTCAGCCCGGGGATCATGACCTCCCGGGCGCCAGCGGCCAGATAGATACGCGCCAGGGTCTCGATACCGCGCAGGAACAGCGCGAAATCCGACTCGTTCATGTGGTAGCTGATCCACGGCAGGTCGCGGTGTGGACCGCGTCGCACGCGGCCTTCGCTGGTATCGCGGATCATGAAGCCGAAATAAGCAGTCTGCTGATAGCGCTCGGTGAAGCGCACCCAGGCATCGCCATAGAGGTTGTTCATCAGGCCGTGCCCGGCGAACGGGATGGTGCCGCCTTCAAACATCAGCCCCTCCTCTGCCAGGTCCGCCATGCCGAACCCCTGGGGAATGCTGCGGGCGTTGCGCAGCATGTCATCGGGGAACAGGGCGTTGACCACACCGCAGGGGTGCAGGGTCAGATGGCGGCCGAGGTGCCGGTTGCGCACACCGTTGTCGCGCAGGAAGCCCGGTGTCAGGAAGGTGCCCATGGCCACCACGGTGCTGCGGGCATGCACCGTCAGCTGAACGGGCTGGCCGGCGGCGTTGCGGCCCTTGGCGATCACGCCCAGAGCCTGTTGGCCGCGACGCAGCAACCGTGTGGCGCGGAACCCGGTGAACAGGAAGGCGCCGCGTTCCAGGGCGCGTGGCATGTAGCTCACATTGGTGGATTGCTTGGCATCTGTGGGGCAGCCGAACTGGCACAGTCCCTGACCATCGCAGCCTTCGGCATTGCGACGCAGCGGGTGCAGCTGGCTGAAGCCCAGCGCCCGCGCGCCGCGCTCGATGATATCGCCTATCGGGCCGACATGGCGGCTCTCGGCAGGCTGCACCTTGAGCATGGCCTCCACCGCGTCGAACCAGGGGGCCAGTTCATCCGGTGCCGCTTGCGCCAGACCCAGTTCATCGCGCCAGCGCCTCAGCACGGCGTCGGGCGTGCGCATGCAGGTGCCGGAATTGATGGTCGTGGTGCCACCGACACAGCGGCCGATGGGCACGGGAATGAAGACGTTACCCAACGCCACGGTGGCGCCGTAACCGCGATACAGCTTGCTGATCACTTCGGGCAGCTTGCCGTTGAAATCACGACGGTCATGCCACTGGCCTTCTTCGATGACCACGACCGCCAGGCCGCGACTGGCCAGTTCGTAAGCCGCAGCGGCCCCGCCCGCTCCTGAGCCGATGACCACGACATCGGCTTCCAGTGTCTGGTCTTCCTCCAGCTGCGAGGCTGTCGTGATCTGCTGTTGCCAGCGGAACTGCTCCAGCTGTGCCGGCACCTGGACGCGGGGCACGGCCATCTGTCCGGCATGCGCTTCATCCAGGACATAGGCCGCCTTGAACGGCGCGCAGACGGCGCGCAACAGGTGGCGGCTCAGGGCGCTTTCTGCCAGCCCGTCGAGCAGCGCCCGGCGTCGAGCCACGGGCGCATGACTGAAGCGTTGGCCATGACGCAGCAGACAGCGCAGTGTCAGCCAGCCCAGCCCGGTATCCAGCGCCCGGCGCAGCCACGGGTGGCCAGCCACATAGCCGGTCACGGTGCGGGTAATGGCCTCCGGATCGGGTGCAGGCAATTGCGCGCCAGCCGGGAACAGGGCCTCGGCGAGGGCGCGGGCGACGTCGGCGCGACGCAGGGCCGGTGCCCCGGCGAGGTGTGAGGTGTCATCCATCTGTCCAGCCTGACACAGGGCCAGGCTGTCGGCTTGTCCCTGCCCGCAGGTCGCCATGCAGGCTGGGACAAACGCCCGGCTGTGGCTAGGCAGCGGCGCCTCGCGCCCCCTATGATGCGGCGCAACCTGATCGTCACATGGAGTTCACTATGCGCAGAGGAATGCTGTTCGGTTTGCCGGTTCTGGTCCTGCTGCTCGCGGGCATAACGGCCTGCAGCGGCAATCTGCTGGACCGTTGGCTGGCGGGTTCGATGGACCCCGTGGAGGGGGAACTCGTGGTGCCCGGGCTGGCGCAGTCGGTGCAGATACGGCGTGACGAACTGGGCATTCCTCATATCAGCGCGGAGAGTCGGGAAGATCTGGCCTTCGCCATTGGCTGGGTCATGGCCAATGACCGGCTGTCGCAGATGGTCGGTTTTACCCTGGCGGCGCAGGGCCGCCTGGCCGAGATGGCCGGAGAGGTTGCCCTGCCCATGGACCTGTATGCCCGCAGCCTGGATCTGCGCGCCATCTCGGTCCGGCAACTGGAGGCCAGCAGCGATGAGCTGCGCGCCCTGCTGGAGCACTTCAGTAACGGGGTCAACGCCTGGATGGCCGCCTATGCCGAGGATATGCCGCTGGACTTCCGCCTGGGTGATTTCAGCCCGGAGCCGTGGACGCCGCTGAATTCTGCCGATGTCTTCACCATGGTCAATCTGGGCCTGGGCATGAACCTGCATGAAGAAATCATGGCGCTGAATCTGGCGGAGCGGGTCGGCACCGAGCGCCTGCCGTGGTTGATGCCCATCTATCCGGATCAGGCGCTGCCGTTTGATGAGGCCGCCAAGCTGGCGGATCTGGACATGGCGGCGCTGCGCGGTGAGGTGGCGGCGGTGGATGCCGCTCGGGCGGGGTTCGAGCGTCTGCTGATGCCCCAGGGGCTGGCGGCCAGCAACAACTGGGCCGTGGCGCCTTCTCATACCCGCGACGGGCGCAGCCTGCTGGCCAATGACACCCATCTGCTGATCAGCCAGCCGCCCATGTGGATGCTGATGCATGTGCGGACCCCGGATATGGAGGCCGCGGGCGTGGCGCTGGCGGGTATCCCGGTACCGGTGCTGGGGTTCAACGGTGATTTTGCCTGGGGGGCCACCATGGTCATGGCGGATGCCCAGGACCTGTTCATCGAGCAGCTCCGTGAGATCGACGGCGTGCTGCATTACCGGGTGCAGGATGACTGGCAGCCAGCGGAGGCGCGCGAGGAAACCTTTCATGTGCTCGGGGGTGAATCGGTGACCCACACGCTGCACCGGACCCGCAACGGCCCCTTGATCGGCGCCGCACTGGATGCCCCGCCAGTGTCGCCGGTGGTGCCGCCACGGCTGGCGCTGGCGGCAGAACAGGACGAGCGACCCACCTATGGCCTGGCCTTCGCCTGGACCGCCTATGAGGCGGACGACACCATGGATGCGATGTTCCGGCTTGGCCAGTCCCGCTCACTGGAGGAAGCACGTACCCATGTGCGCGATGTGCGCTTCATTCACCTGAACATGGTCATGGCGGATGCTGACAACATCGGCTGGCAGGTCACCGGCCGTTATCCCTTGCGGGGGGCGGGTACAGGGCAGCTCCCCTCACCGGGTTGGGTGGATACATGGCGGTGGCAGGGTTTTGCCGACGTGGACGCGCACCCGTCCGATTACAGCCCGTCTGCCGGGCATGTCGGCACGGCCAACCATCGCACGGTGGCCCCGGATTACCCGTTGCACATGAGCCACTCCTGGTTTGCCCCGCAGCGCGGGGAACGGGTCGATGCCCTGCTGGCGGCGCGCGATGACCATGATGCGGCGAGCATGGTGGCCATGCAGGCTGATCGTCATGACGCGCTGGTGCCGGCCATGCAATCCATGTTGCGCCGTCACGCCGGGGTGATTGATGAAGCGATGGCGACGCTGCCCTCACGGCGCGCCGCGCAGGCCCGCGACGCGCTGGACCTGCTGATGAACTTCGATGGGGACATGGCTCCGGAGAGTGCAGCGGCGGCGGTCTACGGCGTGTTTTTCCACACCCTGGCCCGCAACACCTTTCTGGACGAACTGGGCCCGGAGGACTCGCCTGCCTGGGATGCCTTTACCCGCATGACGCTGTTGAGCTACTCCGCGATCCAGGACCATTTGCTGCAACGCGAGGACAGCCCGTTCTGGAACAACGTCAATACCGACCGCAGCGAGAGCAAGTGGGATATCGTCGCCCTGAGCCTGGCAGATGCCTGGCAGTACTGCCGTGAGCGGATGGGCCGTGACCCGGCGAACTGGGCGTGGGGCGATCTGCATACGTATACCTGGCAGACAGCCGCCACGCAGATGAAACCCTGGTTGTCGCGTACGCAACGCTGGGGCCTGTCATGGCTGGACGGCTATCTGAACCGTGGGCCTTATCCGGCGGGCGGCAATCACAATACGCTCAACGTGGCCGGCTATCCGCTGGGCCGGGATTTTGCCGTGCACTCGATTCCGGCGATGCGGATGGTGGTGGATTTTGCGGCCGAGGAGCCGCTGCAACTGGTCAACAGTGGTGGCCAGAGCGGCAATCCGGCCAGCCCGCATTATGACGATGGCATTGAGGTCTGGCTGGGTTGGCAGAACCGCACCCTGCCGTTCGGGCGGGATGCGGTGCAGGCCCATTACAACCGCTTGCTGGTGCTGCGGCCGGCAGACTGACTCAGCGCTGCAGGCGCGAGCGTCGCCGGCGCAGCGGCTGAACATTGTCGCGGTAATCCGGCACGCCGGGCTGATGCGGCGGCATGCCGCGCGCTGCGCGTGATTCCGGCGTCATCTGGAACAGGGTGTTGACGATGCTCTCGCTGAGCTTCGGCAACGCCATGTACAGCCCCGTGGCGATGTAGGCGGGCAGACCGGCTACCCGTTTCTGCCGGGTGATGATGGCCTGGCAGATCCAGTCTACCGCCTGCGCCGGGGTCAGTGCCGGGGTGTAGCGATAGATTTCGGTGGGCGCGATCATCGGCGTGCGCACCAGCGGATAGTTCACCAGCGAGAAATGAATGCCCTCGTGGCTGAGCTCGTTGCCCGCCACCTGGGTCCACATCTCCAGAGCCCCCTTTGAGGCCAGGTAGGCCGAGAAGCGGGCGGGCAGGGTCTGTACGCCGAGGGTGGAAATATTGATCACCTGGGCGCCGCCCTGCTCACGCATGCGGGGCAGCAGCGCCATGGTCAGCCGAATGGCGCCGAAATAGTTGAGCTGCATGGTGCGCTCGAAATCGTGGAAACGGTCCAGTGAATGCGCCACCGGGCGGCGGATC
Organism: Isoalcanivorax indicus; assembly: GCF_003259185.1. Classification (NCBI taxonomy): domain Bacteria; kingdom Pseudomonadati; phylum Pseudomonadota; class Gammaproteobacteria; order Oceanospirillales; family Alcanivoracaceae; genus Isoalcanivorax; species Isoalcanivorax indicus. The sequence continues at coordinate 83,435 of NZ_QGMP01000004.1, read as the reverse complement.
GAGCGCCCGGCATTGTTCACCAGAATGTCCACACGTGGATGTTCCGCCAGCACTTCGGCGGCCATACGGTCGCAGTCTTCCAGGTTGGCAATATCGCAGGGATAGATGTCCACCTGACCACCGTTCTCGCGAATGCGCGTGGCGACCTGCTCCAGGGTTTCGGTGCTGCGTGCCGACAACAGCACATGGGCGCCTGCTTCGGCCAGCCGATAGGCCAGGGTTTCGCCGATGCCCATACTGGCGCCGGTAATCAGTACCGTCTTGCCCGCGACGCGGCGGCGCAGGTTGAAGCCGGGAAACAGTGTGGCGTCCAGCCGCCGTACCAGAGTGCCCGCCAGCTCGCGGGCGTTGGGACGCAGGTTCGGCATGCGCAGCGGGAAGGTTCTCGGCATGGCAGTTTCCTCAGCAATGATGCACTGACGTTACGCCGGTCCCGCCGTCATGCAAATGACCGAACGGGACCGGTGTGGGCATTGCGGCCAATAAACAGCCCATTTACCGTTTACCAGTGGATGCCCTTGAACAGACGCGAGAAGGCCCGCTGTTCGCGACTGATGCGCTTGGGCGTGTCCTCCTTCTGGCCCAGTGCCGCCGCAGAGTCGGAGAACAGCTTGTAGCCCGTGTTCATGATCGTCTCGGTCACCTTGGGCGTCAGGAAGTGCATGACGGAACCGAGGATGCCGAGCTGTGTGGCGATGCGTTTCGGCTGACGGATGATGGCGTCACAGATCATGTCCGCCGCCTGGCTCGGGCTGATGGTCGGCACATGGTTGTAGATCTTGGTGGGCGCGATCATCGGCGTGCGTACCAGGGGCATGTTGATGGTGGTGAAACGTACGCCTTCATGCGCCAGCTCTGAGGCGGCACAGCGACTGAAGGCATCCAGCGCTGCTTTGGAGGCCACATAGGCCGAGAAGCGCGGTGCGTTGGTCAGCACGCCGATGGACGAGATATTGATGATGTGACCGTTGCGCTGCTCGGTCATGCTCGGCAACAGCCGCATGATCAGACGCAGGGCGCCGAAGTAGTTGAGCTGCATGGTGCGCTCGAAATCATGGAAGCGCTCATAGCTGTGGGTCACAGAGCGGCGGATCGAGCGCCCGGCATTGTTGACCAGGATATCCACCCGGCCATGGTCTTTCAGTACCTGCTCCACCAGCCGGTCGCAATCGTCCAGCTCGGAGACGTCGGCGCTGTAGGCTTCCGCGCGTCCGCCGAGTTTCTCGATTTCTTCCAGAGTTTCATCGAGCTTTTCCTTCGTCCGGGCGACCAGCAGCACATGGGCCCCGGCACGGGCCAGCTTCAATGCCGCCGCCTTGCCAATCCCGGAGGTGGCGCCCGTGACCAGCACGACGCGGCCATCCACGCGCTCTTCCAGCGTCGGCAGCGGCATCATGTCGTCCTTGCGGTGATCGCGGTCCGGGTCCAGATGGTTGGCCCAGTAGTCCCACAGCACCTGGGCATAGGATTCCAGCTCGGGCGCTTCGATATCGCTGCCTTCCAGCGCTGCCTTGGTCGTGCTGTTGCCGTAGGTGGTCGGGTAGGTCAGGAACTTCAGGGTGGCCTCGGGAATATCGAGGCTTTCCAGCGCCTGATTCAGCAGGTATTTCGACGGCGTCAGGTTGCCCACGCCTTTGCCGAAGGCGCTCAGGCCGGGAATCGAGCGGAACAGGCTGTTGTCCAGGCGCACCGCCATCTTCGGTGCGTCGGCCACACTGGCGAACAGATTGACCACCTGGCCCAGGCTGTAATGCTTGTCCGCAGTCAGATGGAAGCATTCGCCGTCGCGCTCGGGCAGGTGGGCAAGGTGATCCATGGCATCGGCCACGAAGTCCACCGGCACGATATTGAAACGGCCACCCTCGATGCCGAGCAGCGGAATCCAGGGCGGCAACAGATCGTGCAGACGCTGGATCAGCTTGAACAGGTAATAGGGGCCATCGACCTTGTCGATTTCGCCGGTGCGGGAGTGCCCCACAACCATGGACGGGCGATAGATGCGCCACGGCACCGGGCTGGTTTCGCGTACCAGTCGCTCGGATTCATGTTTGGTGAACAGGTAGGGGTCATCCAGCGGCCCTGCTTCTTCGAACATGTCCTCGGTAAAGGTGCCTTCATACAGGCCACCGGCGGCAACGGAGCTGACATGATGGAAGCAACCGGCGCCGAGCTCGCCTGCCAGCGCCAGGGCCTGGCGCGTGCCTTCGATATTGGTGATCTGCTGGGCTTCGGCATCGCGGCTGAGATCATAGATGGCGGCCAGGTGCATGAACTGCTGCACCTGCCCCTTGAGGTCGTCGCGATCGCGCTTGGCCAGGCCGAGCAGTTTTTTTGTCATGTCGCCCTTGATGGCGACCAGCTGTTCCGGTCTGGCGTTGAGGCGCTTGCGCAGCGCATCCAGCTTGTACTCTGAGCCCGGCCGGACCAGCGCAAAGATGCGGGCATCCTCGCGGCGCAGCAGACGGGCGACAAGATAACGGCCGATAAAGCCGGTGGCTCCGGTTACGAAGTAGTTCATCAACTGACCCCTTTGCTTCCCTGTTATATACCCGCTGTAGCGTCAGCGGCGTGGCGACGGTTCCTGTGTCCGGTTCGGCTGCGCGGCGATAACCTGGATCGCGCCTGCTCCAGCCGGGGCCGGACAGTTATCCAACGATGATGCATTGATAGTGCGGCGAGGGGCCGGGTAGCGTCCAGCCCTCCATGGTTGCTCGTTTATTAACTTACAACTGTGAGTTGAATTGTCAGTTTGAAAGGGTAATATGTCAACTATGCGTACAAAAAAAGAACATTAAAGCGATAAATGGTCTTTTTTCCACCAAAAACAGCTTACAAGTGTTCTTTGATAGTGGCAGTATGACAGCCATCACCCACGGAAAAGTAGCAAGGTCCATGCCTGAAGCGCGCACGGCGCCCCGGTTGTCCAGGGCAGAAAAGAAACAGCATACCCGGGATCGGATTCTGGCGGCGACGCTTGCGCTGCTGGCGGACGGGCGCAGCCTGGATGGGCTGGGTCTGCGGGAGGTAGCGCGCGCGGCGGATCTGGCGCCCACCTCGCTGTACAACCATTTCCCTGACATGAATGCCCTGGGTCTGGCGCTGATCGAGCAGACCTGTGATCAGTTGCGCCATGCCATGCGCGACGGACGGGTTGCGCTGATCGCTGGCAGTGCCACCGATGCCATCCGACACATGATCGAGCGGTTCATCAGCTATCTGGATGCCCATGAGGCCGAGTTCAGGCTGCTGGTGCGCCAGCGACTCGGCGCATCGCAGGCCTACCGGCGACGTATTCACCGGGCCTTGCAACTGCTGGTGGAGGAACTGGCGGAAGATGTCCGCCAGGTGGTCATGCGTCGTGTGGCGGTGCCGGTGGATGTGGTGCGCGAGGCAGAGGCGGCCGTGGCGATCATGTTCGGGTTTGGCATCCTGGCCCAGGACATGACGCCCGATACCCGTCGATTGCAGTTGCCACGGCTGGAGGTGCAACTGCAGATGGTGTTTCTGGGGGGGCGGGCCCTGGCAGCGGGGATGCGTCTGGATGGTGCAGCCTGACCAGGAGTGCGATCTACTTTAACTTTGCCGCGTAACTTTCTGACCTGATTCACAAAACGCCGACGAATGGCCTTGCCTGCACATAAAAGTTACTTTAAAAAGTGATTGTAACTTATTGATGTGTGGAGCCAGGTATGGCCTTTGATCCCCGTGACCCCTACGACGCCGCGGCCCTGTACGACATGTGGTTGAACTGTCAGGGCTGTACCGCCACCTTTGACTTCGAGCCCGAGCGTCCGCTGGGGCTGGACTACTATCACGACATCGGTCAGCGGGCGAAAGCCGAGGGCTGGGTGGTGCATGAGCAGCCGGAAGCCGAGGCGGGCGAGGATGTCAGCTACCTGGTGTGCTGCCCGGAGTGTGCCGCACGCTTCGGTCTTGCTGCACCACAAGGCGGTGACCGCCGGGCCCCCGCTGCGATCATGGATATCTGCGCCGCCGTGCGCGCCGCCGAGAGCGAGCTGGCCGCCTGACCGTGCCGCTCGCCTGATCGTTCCTGCCATGGCGGAGCGCGGGCCCGCCTTCTTATACTCCCCGTCCTGTTGATCCATCATCCTGAATCGAAAGGGGAATGCCATGACCGCTGAGGACATGAGCCTGGCCGAGGCCTTGCGTAACCGCCGCTCCGTGCGCGGCTTTCTGGACAAGCCGGTGCCGCAACCGGTGCTCGAAGAGGTGTTTTCGCTGGCCCAGCTGGCCCCCAGTAACTGCAATATCCAGCCGTGGCGGGTGCTGGTGGCCTCAGCCGAGGCGCGTGACACCCTGCGTGAGCGGATGGTGGCCAACGCCAGCCAGGGCAAGGCGATCAGTCCCGACTTCGAGCATCTGCCGTCGTTCGAGGGGGTTTACCGCCAGCGTCAGGTGGATTGCGCTGTCGAGCTGTACAACAACATGGGCATTGCCCGTGACGACAAGGTGGGCCGGTTGCGTGCCACGCTGCGTAACTTCGAACTGTTCGATGCGCCGCATGTGGCCTTTATCGGCATGGATCGCCGCTTTGGTGTGACGGTGGCGCTGGATGTGGGCATGTATATCCAGAGCCTGATGCTGGTGATGACGGCCTTTGGTATCGGTTCCTGCGCCCAGGGCAGCATGCGCTATTACCCGGATGATGTGCGTGAGGTGTTCGGTGAGCCGGAGGATACCGCCATCCTCTGTGGTATCAGTTTTGGCTATGAGGACGCCGCCGTGGATGCCAATCGCACTCGCGTCGGGCGGGCGCCGCTGGGTGAGTCGGTCACCTTCCTGGGCTGATCAGCGCAGGAAGGGAGGTGTGCGGGCGCTCACATACGTGGCGCGCCCGCACAAGCAATCAATGCCCGTTTGTGCTACACTGGCGCGCTTTCCTGCAACCACTTCAAGGTGTTATGTCCGGCTCGATGATCATCGTCAAAGGCACCATTCCGGTACGCGAAGACTGTCGCGAAGATGCCGTGGCGCTCGTATACGCGCTGGCGGAAGCGTCACGCACGGAAGAAGGTTGTGTGGCCTACGAGGTTTATGTGCAGGCGGACCAGCCCGAGATCATCATGATCTGGCAGCAGTGGCGCTCCCTGGACGCGCTGGAAATCCATTTCGCCTCCGCCCATGTCGATGCCTTTCTGGACGCCATTCCGGACATGATCGACGGTCAGGTCACCTCATCGCGGTTCGAAGTCCAGTCGGAAGACAGCGATATGGGAGACGATGACGCTCTGGAGCTGGAAATGCCCCGCGTCCTGCTGGGCGAAGAGATCGTTCTGCACTGACGCTTGCGGGCGACCTCAGTCGCCGTTGTTCCGGTAAATGCCCACCAGATCGCGATCGATCAGTTGCCCCAGCATCGCCAGCGCCGGTTCGATATCCCCTACCTTGATGGTCTGCATGCCCAGCACTCTGGCGGGCTTCAGATTGATGCCCAGATCATCCAGAAAGACGACGTCCGAAGGCGCTACCTCGGCCATATCGCAGGCCTTCAGATAGAAAGCCGGCTCCGGTTTGCGTACACCGGCGCGGCTTGATTCAAGCACGAAGCGAAACCGCGACATGGCGTGATGCACGCTGGCAGCATGGGTGTCATCGTGGCTCATGCCCGCGCCGTGGCCTACAGGCAGGTTGTTGGTCAGGCAGGCAAGCAGGAAATCATCACGCAGCGCATCCAGCACCCGGATCATGCCCGGTCGCACCGGTGTGGCCAGCAGCGGTACCAGGTCACGCCCGGGCACGGCGTGCCCGCGGGCCCGGGTTTCCGCCAGAAAGGCGTCATCGAACGCGTCCAGATCGATGTCGCCACGCTCGAACCGGGCCCAGGCGTTGCTGTCCGGGTTCACCGCATTGGTTTGCCGCAAGAAATCCTGCGGCAAGCCGCGAGCCGTCTCGTAGCCGCGCAGGGCAACGAAAGGGCTGTCGGCGATCACGCCACCGAAATCGAAAAAAATGGCCTTGGGTATCGTGGTCATGGTGGTGCTCGCCGTCCTGTTCTACTCTTGGGATCCTGACGTACCGGAGGGGCTGAATGAAAACCCGCATCGCGTCCATCGAGGAAGTGCGTGAAAGCTTCCACGGGCAAGGCTATATCTGTAACGATGAAATCGCTACCGCTGTATTTCTGGCAGCCCAGTTGCGCAAGCCGATTCTGGTGGAGGGACCGCCGGGTGTGGGCAAGACCGAGCTGGCCAAGGCGTCGGCGGCTTTTCTTGAGGCGCCGCTGATTCGCCTGCAGTGTTACGAGGGGCTGGACGAAGCCAAGGCGCTGTACGAGTGGAAGTACGGCAAGCAGTTGCTGTACACACAACTGCTCAAGGACAAGCTGGGCGATCTGCTCGGCAATGCCGATACGCTCGAAGCCTGTATGGAACGGCTTGCGGATTTTGGCGATGCCTTCTACTCGGACATGTTTCTGGAGCCACGGCCATTGTTGCAGGCGCTGCGTGCCGACGAGGCCCCGGTGTTGCTGATTGACGAGATTGACAAGGCAGACCAGGAGTTCGAGGCCTTTCTGCTCGAGTTGCTGTCCGATTATCAGATATCCATTCCGGAACTGGGCACAGTGACCGCGCGCAATGAGCCGCTGGTGTTCCTGACCAGCAACAATACCCGCGAATTGTCCGATGCACTCAAGCGGCGCTGTCTGCATTTGTATATTCCGTATCCCGATCTGCGTCTGGAACAACAGATCATTGCCGCCCGGGTACCCGAGGTGAGCGCATCCCTGCGACGTCAGTTGACTACATTTGTATCGCGGTTGCGTGAGATGGACCTGAAGAAGCAGCCCGCAGTGTCCGAGACCATCGATTGGGCCCGTGCGCTGGTGCTGATGCACGCGGATACGCTGACACCGGCTCAGGTGGAGTCGACCCTGCGTCTGCTGCTGAAGTACGAAGAAGACCTGGTGACCGCTCGCGCTGACCTGCACCGGTTGCTGAAAGACTGATGGCCGAGCGGGTGCTGACCGAGTTCATCAAGGCGCTGCGCGGTGCCGGAGTGTCCGTGTCTACCGCCGAGAGTCTGGATGCACTGCGGGTGGCGGACCTGACTGGCTACGACGATCGCGCCCGTTTGCGTCAGGCGCTGGGCATGGCGCTGGCGAAAAGCGAAGCGGACAAGTGGCGTTACTATCAATGTTTCGATGATTTTTTCCGTTTCGTTGCGCCACGGCCGCCAGCATCGAGTGAGCCGCCGGGTGCGCCGCCGGCGAGCGACCCGCCACCCCCTCAGCCGGGCAATGCCGGAGCGTCTGCGGGCGGTGGCGGTGGCGGCGAAGGGCAGTCAGACAGTGAGGTGTCCGACCTGGCGCGGCTGCTTGAACAGGATGATCCGGCTCGGCTCAGCCAACGCATGGCCGCTGCGGTGCGGACGGTCGACCTGACGCGCTTGCGCGTCATCACCCAGAAAGGCCTGTTCGCCCGGCGCGTCATGCTGGCCATGGGGGGCGAGGCGCTGGATCAGGACATCTTCCGTTTGGAAGCGCAGCACGATCCGCGTGGGCTGGCCTTGCGTCGGGCACGCGATGCCCTGCGCCAGACGGTCATCGAAGAGGTCAACAGGCAGTTCCTGCTGCAGGCGCGAGAAACAGGAGCGCAACTGCGCGAGCAGACCATGCGAGAGGTGAACCTGCGGGATCTGGCGGAGTTCCGCGATGTGCAGGCCCTGGTGCAACGCATGGCCCAACGTCTGGTCACCCTGCACGGCCGCCGCCAACGGTCGTCGCGAAAGGGGCTGCTGGATGCACGCCGTACCCTGGTGTCCAGCATTCGCCACGATGCGGTGCCCGCGAGACTGCACTGGAAGAGCCGACGGCTGCGCAAGCCTAAACTGTTCGTGATCTGTGATGTGTCCAGCTCCGTTGCCTCCGCCTCCCGTTTTCTGCTGATGTTCCTGCACGCGGTGAACAGCCTGTTGCCACGGGTGCGGAGTTTTGCGTTTGCATCCCGCTGCGGTGAGGTCTCGGCACTGTTTGCCGCCAGCGGCGATGCCGACACGGCTATTGCCCGGATACTGTCCGAGTATGCGGGCAGCGGCACGGATTATGGTGACATGCTGCGCTTTTTCTGGCGGACCTGTGAGGCGGATCTGGACCGGCAGAGCACAGTGATTGTGCTGGGTGACGCGCGTAATAATGATCTGCCTGCGGAGCAGACAGTGTTGCGCCAGATAGCCGAGCGTAGCCGACAGGTTTTGTGGCTTAACCCCGAAGGGCGCAATCGCTGGGGTAGCGGTGACTCGGTAATGCCTCAGTATCTGCCCTATTGTCGGCGTGCCATGCCCTGCCGGAATCTCAATCAGATGGAACGGTTTGTGGATTCGCTGCTGCGCGACCTGCGCTGACCGTTTCTGATCGCGTCAGCGCAAGACACTGCGCAGGGCCTGGGCCAGTTTCTCCAGTGTGATCGGTTTGGCGATATGGCTGATCATGCCCGCTTCATGGCAGGCACGAATCTTGTCCGGCACGGCATGGGCCGTCAGCGCGACAATCGGCGTATTGGGCAGACGGCCATCCTGCTGCAACTGCAGGATCTGCCGTGCGGTGGTGAAGCCGTCCATGTCCGGCATCTCGCAATCCATCAGGATCAGATCGAACGGCGGTTGCCTGGCAAGCAACACGGCGATGGCTTCCATGCCGCTTTCCGCGATATCCACCTCGTGCCCCAGCTTGCGCAGCAGGCCCTCGGCGACCATCAGATTGATGTGGTTGTCATCGACCACCAGAAGCCGGGCGGGCGAGACAGGCTGGTCTGTTACCGGTGCGGGCGCCATGTCGGTGTGGTGCGTCGCAATGGGCAATGGCAAACGGAACCAGAAGCATGAGCCTTTTTCCGGCGTGCTGCGCACACCGATTTCGCCGCCCATCATTTCCACCAGTTGCCGACTGATGGCCAGGCCCAGGCCCGTGCCCCCATAACGGCGACTGGTGGAGGCGTCCAGTTGGTGAAAATGTTCGAACAGTTGCGGCAACTTGTCTTCTTCGATACCGATGCCGGTATCCTCGATATGAAAGTAGACGTAATCAGTCTGCCCGGGCTCACGGCGTGCGTGAACGGTGACCTGCCCGTTCTCCGTGAACTTCACGGCGTTGCTGATCAGGTTGACCAGTACCTGCCGCAGACGCATGGCATCACCCCGGCATTCGGTGACATCGCCCAGTTCCAGTCGATGGACAAGCTCGTTGCCCGCCATGCTGGCCCGATGACGAAACAGGTCAACGCATTCCTCGATCAGCGAGCGCAACTCAAAGTTGGCTTGCTCCATCGGCATTTTTCCTGCCTCGATGCGCGCGTAATCCAGAATGTCATTGATGAGATCAAGCAGGCTGTTGCCGGATTGCTCTATGACATGCAGATGATGCAGTTGATGTGCATTCAACCCGGAGTCGCGCAGCAGATCCAGGGTGCCGATGATGCCGTTCAGGGGCGTACGGATTTCATGGCTCATGACCGCAAGGAATTCACTGCGAGCGCTCAGGGCTTCGTTCAACTCGCGGGTGCGTTCGCGCACACGCTGTTCCAGAGCCTCATTGGCTTCGCGCTGGATACGTTCGTTCTCATCCTTGAGGCTGGTCATGCGGCTGGCCAGTGCGAATGACAGCAACAAGGCTTCGATGGCGGTGCCGAATTGCATGGCATGTTCGAGGTACCAGTGCCCCGGCAGCACATCAAAGGCCTTGAGGACATACAGCCCGGCGGCTACCGCCAACGTCAGGAAGGCGGCCAGGAAGTAACGGGCGGCGCGAAAGCCTCGCCAGGCCTCGTAGGCGGCCAGCGCGGAGATGATCAGTACCCAGGGAAGCACCAGCGCCGTGGAAGCCTGAATCCAGAAGGTGAAATCGAGCAGCAGCGTCAGCGGGGCCAGCAGCAGCACGAGAAGGCCGCAGGGCATCAGGATACGGCAGACCATCGGCCGACGGGTCGAGAGTTGCAGGAAGCTGCAGGCGAACAGTATCGAAAAACCCACCGAGAGCAGGTTGAACACCGGCAGGCTGTGATGGTTCCACCAGGGCGCGTCCGGCCATAACCACTGATAGGCCAGCCCCTCACGGGTAAACAGGTTCAGTCCCAGCGTGCCCAGATACAACACATACAGCAGGAAGCTGTTGTCCCGCAGTGACAGGAAGATCAGCAGATTGAACAGGCACATGATGGTGATGGCGCCGTAATAGAGCCCGTGGCCAAACAGGCGCTGACTGTCCTGCTGCTGGAAGGCTTCGCGGGTAGCCAGGGATATCGGCATTTCGATGGCGTTGTCGCCCTCGGCGCGCAACAGCAACCAGGAGGGGCCGGGCGGCAGCGTCAAGGGGATGACCAGGTGCGGGTGGGGCAGCGGGCGGCTATGGAAAGGAACCCGGTCACCGACCTGTGTGTGAGCCAGGGGGGCCTGCCGGGCGTCCAGCAGGAAGACATCAAGATAGTCGAGATGCGGGCGTCCGGCTTGCAGTATCCAGGTCTGCTCTCCGGAGAGGTTGTCCAGTGGCAGCAGAAACCACTGAGGGCCACTGCGGAAGCCCAGTGAGGGATAAGCCCCCTGCAGCGGTGTGCCGCGGCCCTCGGAGAAGGCGCGCAGAGCGGTCTCCGGCGTCAGCCGTGAGGTCGAGTCGTCGATCCAGAGCAGCCCGGTGGGTGTGTCGTGGCGTGCGATGCCTGCCTCGAGCGCGAAAGCGTCCGGACTCGCCACGGCCGGGTAGCCGACCAGCAGGCTCGTTATCAGCAGAACGCCGCGCCAAAGGTAGTGGCTGATCTGGTGCATTCCCTGTCCCCGATGTTTCCCGGCGCCCCGATGCTTCTTGTCGATAGTAGCGCGTCCTGCGAGGGGGACCAACCTTCGCGGGAGTGTCTACCTCTCATTACCATGTTTTACAGCCGTTTTATAAAGGAAGGTTAAAGTCCGCAGCGAGTCACAACCGGGCACATCCGTGCCGACCGGCAGTGAACAAAGCGGTGTCAGTGGCCTCGAATCTGGTGTCACTACATGAGCAGGAGTACACAGCATGAAAGGATATTCTCTGAAAGTACTGGTCGCGGCCGTGGCATTGGGTGGTAGCAGCACCGCACTGGCTGCCGGGCCGTATATTGGTCTCAACTACACCCAGTTCCAGCTGGAAAGTGATGACACCGATAACAAGCTCAAGCCGGAAGGGATCACGCTGCGTGGTGGCATAGAGTTCAACGACTTCATCGGCCTGGAAGCACGTGGTGCAATGGGTGTGCGCTCGGATGAGCGTAGCAACATCAAGTATGACCTGGATCACTTGTACGGTGGTTACCTGAAGCTGTCCGTGCCGCTGGCCGAGCATGTTCGTCCGTATGTGGTCGGCGGTTACACCGAGGCCCGTGGCAAGGTCACGCTGGATACCAGCATCGGCAGTGCCTCGCGCGAGACCGATACGGTCAGTGATGAGTCCTACGGTGCCGGCATCGATTTCCAGTTGACCGATACCTTCGGCATGAACGTGGAGTACATGCGCTATCTGGACAAGAGCGATTATGAACTCAACGGTATCAGTGTCGGCTTTCGTTCCGCATTCTGATGGCGGACCGCGCAGTACCCGAACGCCCCGGCCACCAGGTCGGGGCGTTTTTCATGGAGGGCGGTCTATTGCTCCTATTGCTCTGAACGCGCCATGATGGCTTCCAGGTGCGGGCGAAAACTGGCGACAACGCCAAGGTTGACCAGTGTCCAGTAGTGGCCGCCCAGCACGCGATCCACCAGCAATGTGCGTGCAGACGGCTGGAAGGATTCCAGATGCTTCCATGACGTTTCGCGCGTCTTGCGCGCCAGTTTGAGATGGAGGCGCGAGGCGGCAAAGTCGAACGGCTCATGATTGAACGGCGGTAACAGCAGGTCGGCCCAGCCAACGTAAAAGTCTTCGCTGACCTCAGGACCGCTGGCCTTGCGTATGCCCAGATCGCGCAACACCTGTTCCAGCGCGCGATAGTCCTCTTCGTAAGCGGCCCGGGTCAGGCGCCGCAGGGCATCAAGATCTTCTTCCGGAATGCGTTTGATGGCGCCGAAATCGTACATCACGATGGTGCCGTCCGGCCGATAGGCGAAATTGCCGGGGTGTGGATCACAATGCACCGTGCGCAGCATGAAGATCTGCCGTGCCAGGGCGTCGAACAGTCGCTCGCCCAGCCGGTTGCGCAAGGGCTGATCGTAAATCGGATTGTCGCGCACGGCGTTCAGATCATCGCCCGGTTCATAGGTCAGGGTCAGCACCTTGTCGCTACTGAGGGTGTCGATGACATCCGGGATGACGAGCCAGGGGTCGTCGGCATGGAAGGCGCGGAACTGGCGCAGGTGCTCGGCTTCCTGGCGGTAGTCCAGTTCCTCCTCGAGTTGCGTGCGTATCTCCCGGAAGATGGCATCCAGAGTGGCTTCTTCCACTTTCAGCAGGCCACCCAGGCGCAGGATGCGGCGCAGGTGGCGCATGTCCGAATCGATCGACTCCTTGACCGCCGGGTACTGGACCTTGACCACCACATCCTGGCCTTCCAGCGTGGTTGCCCGATGCACCTGCCCGATGGAGGCGGCGGCGAACGGTTTTTCTTCGAAGTGGGCAAACAGCACATCGGGCTCGTCGCCCAGCTCGCGGCGCACCTGTCGGCGGATGACAGAAAAAGGCATGGGTGCGGATGCTTTCTGAAGAACAGACAGGGCGTCGGCGATTTCCGGGGGCAGCAAATCCTGCATCTGCGAGGCGATCTGGCCGACCTTCATCACGGCGCCTTTCATTTCGCCCAGAGTCGAGGCGACTTCCTTGCCGATATGCCGCAGCAGTTTTTCCCGGTCGCGATCGCGGGCTTCTTCGGACTGGAATAATCGCTTCACTGAGTGCGACGCCACGCGCGAGGCGATGGACGTGGTCATGCCGGTGAGACGCAGCAGGCGCCCGGTTTGTGTCGTCGTGCGGAAAGAGGATTTGTCGCGGGCCACAGTAGATGCCGGTTGCTGGCTTAAGGAACCACCAATCTGTGCGCTGGCCTGGCGGGTGTCAATGCCCTGGCGGGTCAAAAGGAGGGCAGATGAAAAAGGGGCCGCAAAGCGGCCCCTTTTTCAGTGCGGTTTCAGTGCGGTGCGTGCGGCAATCAGGCGCGCTCTTCACCGGCAGCGACCAGCTCATTGAAGAACTTCTCGCTCTCCTCGCGGGCGGTCAGGACAGCACCCAGACCCGCCAGCACGAACTCGTTGGTGCCTTCGGCCTTCTCGCCACGCTCTTTCTTGCCAGCGTCAACGAAGCGCTCGTACAGCGCCTTGCGCTTCTCCGGCGCGGCGTCGACCAGCTCACGGGCTGCCTGCAGCAGGCCACGGCCAGCCAGCAGGGCCTTCGGCTTGCCTTCGGCGCTCTCGCCCAGGGTCTCGGCGCCCGTGGCGGCATACTTTTCATACAGCTCGCCAGAGGTGCTTTCGGCCTTGGTGTAGGCGCCCAGGCTAGCCAGGTAGATCTTGCGGTTCAGATCCTTGGCACGTGCGACCAGGGATTCCTGTTGTTCACGGAGTTGTTTCAGCTCGCCCATCACATGATTCCTTCTCAGTGGCTGCGGTTAAAAGGTTGTCGCCGGCGGGCTGGCAGAAGTGAGGAGCCCGGGCGATGGGTGCAGGATAGCGATGGCGGGCCGGGTCTGTGTCTGTGTTGTCCGACAATCGCACAGGTGTCAGCGGGAACTGATCGGTCTTCTGCCGGTCAAGCCTGTGACGTAGGTCAATAGCAGTAAGTTAATGGGTACACGCATACTTCACAGGGTAGTGATAGACTGCGAATAAAGACTGACCGTCCTGATTACGCTGGAGCTTGCATGATCGAAAAATTCGTCGCCAAAGTCCCCGCCCGTATCTGGGAAGAGGGACGGCCACCGCGTCTGCGTGTCTGGGAGGGGGATTACAATGTGGCCGCCTGGGTGCGTGTCACAGGTGCCACCGGCCCCATCGAACTGCGCATCACCTACACCGATGAGGCGGGTGATCACCATGCTCGCGTTGACGCGGCCGAGATCACCAGTGATGGCAGTGCCTTGCTGTCGGGCATGGTCAAGTTGCGCTTTACCGGGCAGGTGGAGCAGGTGCAGGCCGTTTTGCGTCTGGGTGATGCCGGTATGCATTTCGTGGTCGAGGAACTCTACGTGCAGCGCCGTGGCAGCGCCCTGAGCCGCACAGACAAGCTCATCTCCAATTTCTGAGGCCTGACCGAGGCCCTGACCTGATCCGTGTCAGCGGTTGCCCCGCGGCAGGGTGCCGGTTGCGGGCAGCGGTGCCTGCGTCTCTGGTTGCGCCTCTGGCTGTACCGGGGCGCCTCCCTCCACCGGTCCATGCTCCAGTATCGAGGCGGGCCAGCTGTGAAAATCAAGGCCGGTCAGCCGCTGCAGCCTTTCGAGCGCGGCGTCCGGTGCTTTTTCGTGCAGCGTGATCACCTTACCCATGTGACAGATCCCCCCAAGGCGTTTGTATAAGGCAATGCCAGAAGCGTGCCAGATGCTGTTTGGTGGTTTTCTGTTTTTAAATCAGTTGGTTATGATGATTCTGCTCGATCGGGAGGCCGGGGGGCTGTGGCCGATCAGCCTCGCACGGGCAGGATGTGACGTTTTCTGTCCGTGCGGGCCTGTGCGGCGTATCAGTCGAGGAAAAAGTCCGGCAGCAGTTGCTCCGGTTTCAGTGACGGGTCTACCTGATACTGGCTCAGATCGGTGATCCCGGCCTGCTGCACCACTTCATCATCGATAAAGAAGTTGCCGCTGCACTGGCGCGCGTCCTGGCACAGGATGTGGTAGGCCGCGTCAGCCATGATGTCCGGGGTGCGGGCGGCCTGGATGCTCTGCGCGCCACCGAGGTGGTTCTGCACCGCTGCGGTATCAATGGCTGTGCGCGGCCACAGGGCGTTGAACGCTACCTTGCCGCGATACTCCTCGGCCATGCCATACACGCACAGGCTCATACCGTACTTGGCCATGGTGTAGGCGCAATGCCGGGCAAACCAGTGCGCGCCGAAATGCAGCGGCGGCGCCAGATTCAGCACATGCGGGTTGGCCGCTTTCTTCAGGTGCGGCAGGCAGCGCTGGCTGGCGAGGAAGGTGCCGCGGGTGTTGATCTGATGCATCAGATCAAAGCGCTTCATGTCGGTGGTCTCGGTGGACGTCAGGCTGATGGCGCTGGCGTTGTTGACCAGAATGTCGATGCCGCCAAAGGTGTCCACGGCCTTGTCCACGGCCGCCTGGACCTGGTCTTCTTCACGAATATCGCCGACACAGATCAGTGTCTTGCCGCCCGCCGCCTGCATGGCTTCGGCGGCGGTATAAAGAGTGCCCGGCAGCTTGGGGTGCGGGGTGGTCGTTTTGGCAAACAGAACGATATTGGCGCCATCCCGGGCAGCGCGGACGCCGATGGCCTTGCCGATACCGCGGCTGGCGCCGGTGATGAACAGGGTCTTGCCGGACAACGTACTCATGGGAACCTCCTGTAGGGCATGAATGGCTAACCTAGCAAGCGCTTGGTTTTGGGTCTATGACGAAAAAGATGGCCGCGCAGAACGATCAGGAGACTCCTCTTGCGAACAGATGTCTACCGGGGTTATCGTGTCCCCTCGGTCATTTTGGGCCAAGGGTCGAATAATCATGACAATCCTCAAGATGAATCCGGAGGAATACTCCGCATCTGCCGAATACGTGCCGGTTCTGGTGTCGCTGCTTGAGCGCCGTGGTATTGCCCAGGACACCCTGCTCCAGGGTACGGATATCGCGCCGCAGTGCTGGCGTGAGCCCGGGGCTCGTGTGCCGGTACAGCACTTCGAGACACTGATTCGCCGGGCGGTGGAACTGACGGGTGATCCCTGGCTGGGTTGGGAGTTCGGGGCGGCGCTGACCATGTCGACGCACGGCTTTCTGGGCTATGCCGCCCTGTCCAGTGAAACGCTCGGGGATGCCATTGAGCTGGCCACCAAGTTCTTCCGCACCCGTATCACCTTCATGGATCTGCAACTGGTGATCGAAGGGGATGTGGCGGCATTGCAGCTGGAAGAGTTGATTGCGCTCAATGATCTGGCGCCCTTCTTCGTCGAGACGCTGTTCAGCAGCTTCCACTTCATGGCCCTGAAAGTGGTGCCGGATCTGGAGATGGATGGCGAACTGCGCTTCGGCTACCCGGAGCCGGCCTATTTCCGTACGCTGAAACCGATGATCCCGGTGCCATGCCTGTTTGACTGCGCCTATCACCAGATGCGCTTTCCGGCGCAGCGGCTGGAGAAGCGCCTGCGGTTTGCCGATCCGCGCCTGGCGGATATGGCGGCGGCCCAGTGTGAGCAGGAGCTGGCCAGCATCAAGGCGCCACCGCGACTGCTCGGGCAGGTGCGGCGTATCGTGCTCAGCCACGCCGGGCGCTTTCCCGGTGTGGACGAAGTCGCCACCGAGTTGCACATGTCCTCGCGTACCCTGAAACGCAAGCTGCAGCAACTGGGCACCAGTTACCAGAAGGTGCTGGATGACCTGCGCAAGGGGCTGGCGGTGGAGCATCTGACCCAGACGGATACCACGGTGGACGACATTGCCCTGCTGCTGGGCTATTCGGACGCTTCCAATTTTGCCCGCGCCTTCCGTCGCTGGACCGGGCGCAGCCCGACCGATTACCGGGAATGAAGTGAGGGGAGAATCTGATGCTGCACCCGCGTCTTGAGGCCGACACCCGCGCGCTGGGAGAAACGCCGCAGTTCTGGCTGCGCTGGATGAACGATCAGCGCTTCCCGTGGGTGATCATCGTGCCGCGTCAGCCGGGCGTGCGCGAATGGCATGAGTTGGACGAGAGTGCGCAGCAGGAGCTGCTCAGCATGGTTAACCGCTGCAGCCTGCATCTGCAGCGCCTGACATCAGCGGACAAGATGAATATCGGTGCCCTGGGTAATGTGGTGCCGCAGCTGCATGTGCATGTGATCGCCCGTCACGAGGGCGATCCCTGCTGGCCTGGCCCCGTATGGGGGCAGGGGGCGCCGGAGCCGTGGCAGGGGGCGGCGCAGCCCGCCTGGTTGCCGGCGCTGCGTGATGCGTTGGCCTGGCGGTGCGCGTGATGTTCCAGCAGACGCCGGTCGACGTGACCTGTCCCTACTGCTGGGAAACCATCGAGATTCTGGTGGACCCTTCAGAGCCGATGCAGGAATACGTTGAGGATTGTGCCGTGTGTTGTCACCCGATCCACTTCAGCGTGCAGGTGGATGAGGCGGGAGAAATCAGCGTCGACGCGCG
Organism: Isoalcanivorax indicus; assembly: GCF_003259185.1. NCBI lineage: Bacteria > Pseudomonadati > Pseudomonadota > Gammaproteobacteria > Oceanospirillales > Alcanivoracaceae > Isoalcanivorax > Isoalcanivorax indicus. Next base: position 66,189 of record NZ_QGMP01000004.1, on the reverse strand, counting down.
CAGCGACGACGACTGACCTGTATCGTGGCGGGCGCTTCAGGGGGTGGTGCGGTCGATATGACCCAGTTCGCGCTCCGGAGCGATCTGGTCGCGCACGCGCCGCTTGAGCTCTGCGATTTCCGGAAAGCCGCCATCGCGCTTGCGCTCCCAGATCAACACCTCGTTCGCCTTGATCTCGAAAATGCCCCCGGTCCCGGGGCGCAGCGCGACTTCCTCCAGTTCATCGGCGAAGGTGTTCAGCAGCTCCTGGGCCATCCAGGCGGCACGCAGCAGCCAGTTGCACTGGCTGCAATAATGGATCGCAACGCGTCCGGCCATGGGGCGCCCTTCAGGGGTTATCTTCGCCAGCCAGGAAGGCCAGCATTTTCGGGTCGGTCAGCAGCCGCGTCAGGGTACGTTCCAGCACATCATTGAGCATGGCTTCGTTGCGGCGCGCACTGGGTGTGATCGGCATGTCATGGGTCACGCTGCTCTGATAGCGGCCGGTGTGCTCCACGTTCGGACGACTGGCAATGGCTTCGATACGCGCGCTGACTTCGATGCGGTTGACCACCGAGGTGTCGGCAGGGACGTAGGTCAATTCGACCAGGCGCACGTCCAGTTGCGTGGCATTGCCATCCGGGTTGTAGGCGTTGAAGCCCTGAACATGCAGGCCCTTGGTGACGGCCTCATACAAGGCCTTGGGCACATCATTGCCCGGGCGAATCAGGCTGGTTTCCGGGTAGACGCCGCCGCGTGATCCGAAGGCGTCCTGCTCGCGCGCGTCGCGGGCGGTCACATTGACGGAATGGTTGCGGCCGATATTGGCGCTGGCGATCTCCGGTTCGGGCTGCAGGTTCACCACCTGGGGGCTCAGGCCGCAGGCGCTGAGCAGGGCGGCGCAGAGCACCAGAGCGGAACGGGACAGCATCACAGGGGCGGGCATGGCCGGTAGTCCTCCATCAGAGAATGAGTGCGTTACATCCGGCCATGGGACAACAGGATCAGAAGCGACGTTCCGCTGCCTCACTGGCCAGACGTTCCAGCGCTTCCTTGTACCGGGAGTCCGGCACCGCCGCAAGCGACGCCAGCGCAGATTGTGTATGTTGCCGTGCCAGATCGCGCGTGTATTCCAGCCCGCCTGCCACCTGCACGGTCTCGATGATCTCGTCGAGCTGCCCCAGACCGCCGGTGCGGATGGCCTGGCGGATCAGAGCCGCCTGCTCGGGCGTGCCCTCGCGCATGGTGTAGATCAGGGGCAGCGTGGGTTTGCCCTCGGCCAGGTCATCGCCGACATTCTTGCCCAGTTCGGCGGCATTGCCGGTGTAATCGAGCACGTCGTCGATCAACTGGAAGGCGATACCCATGTGGCGGCCATAGGCGCCGAAAATCTCCTGGGCGCGCTGCGCATCGGCGGCATTGTCGGTGGCCAGCACCGCGCCGGTTTGCGCCGCTGACTCGAACATCTTCGCGGTCTTGTGGTGAATCACGCGCATATAGCGCTCTTCGGTGGTGTCCGGGTCGCGGCAGTTGATCAGTTGCAGCACCTCGCCCTCGGAAATGACGTTGGTGCTGGCCGACAGGATCTCCAGCAGGGTCTGGTTGCCGATCTGGACCAGCAGCTCGAAGGCCCGGGAGATCAGGAAGTCGCCCACCAGCACGCTGGCTGCATTGCCCCAGACGGCATTCACGGTGGGCCGTCCGCGACGCATGTTCGACTCGTCCACGACATCGTCGTGGAGCAGGGTGGCGGTGTGCAGGAACTCGATCACGGCGGCAATGTCGATATGCCGCTCGCCGGTATAGCCACTGGCGCGGGCGCTGAGGATGGCCACCAGCGGACGCAGCCGCTTGCCGCCATTGCCGACGATGTACTCACCCACTTCCCGGATCATCGGCACGTTGGAGTCGAGATGGTGGGTGATGAAGCGGTTGACCGCATCGAAATCGTCCGCCACAACGGCAGAAATGGCCTTGAAGTCCATCTGGACCCTCATCGGTTCAGGGGCTTGTCGCCCGGAGCTGGTCTGCATGGAGTATGCAGCCGCCGGTGCGAGGATGGCGGCAATGCTAACAGCAGGGGGCGTCGAGTCAAGGAAACCCGCGCCCTGCGGCCCTGGCGGGCCTTGCCGTGCCGCCCGCCATGGCGTAGAATCCGCGTCCCTTGGCCGGACGTCCCGGCATGATTTGACAATCCGTCGCAGTGGCTTATCAAGCGGTGCTTGCACCCGCCACCCGTGACCCGCTCGGAGTAACAGCAGCATGTACGCAGTCATCAAGACCGGTGGCAAGCAGTATCGCGTGGAAGAAGGCGATCTCCTGCGCATCGAGAAACTGGAAGTCGGCACCGGTGAAGCCGTGGAGTTCGATCAGGTCCTCCTGGTTGCCGACGGCGACAAGATCACCGTAGGCCAGCCTCTGGTTGACGGCGCCAAAGTGACCGCAGAAGTGGTTGAACAGGGCCGCCACAAGAAGATTCGTATCGTCAAGTTCCGTCGCCGCAAGCACTATCGCAAGCAGCAGGGCCACCGTCAGTGGTTTACGGAAGTGAAGATCACCGGCATCAGCGGCTGATCCGGGCATAGCGAGAGGTATTCAGACATGGCACACAAAAAAGCAGGCGGTAGTACACGTAACGGCCGCGATTCAGAAAGCAAACGCCTTGGCGTCAAGCGCTTCGGCGGCCAGGTGGTGCAAGCCGGTGAAATCATCGTGCGTCAGCGTGGCACCCGTTTCCACTCCGGTGCCAACACCGGCCTGGGCCGTGACCACACGATCTTCGCCACGTCCGCCGGGCGCGTGAAGTTCGAGACCAAGGGTTCGGAAAGCCGCAAGTTCGTTACCATCGAACCGGTAGCCTGATCCTGCTGACCGGCTTTTGCCGTGACAGCAAAGAAGCCCCGCCGGGTAACGCCGGTGGGGCTTTTTGATTTATTATTTCCGTCGTTACCGACGACAGTCATTGCCGAGGCGCGCGGGTCTGCGCGAACACCATGAAGTTTGTTGATGAAGCCGTGATCGATGTGCATGCCGGAAAGGGGGGTGATGGTTGCCTCAGCTTCCGGCGTGAGAAATACATCGAGTACGGTGGCCCGGATGGCGGCGACGGCGGTGCGGGCGGTAATGTCTGGATCGAGGCGGACAGCAACCTCAATACCCTGGTGGATTACCGCTATGAGCGCCTGTTCCGGGCGAAGAATGGCGCCCAGGGTCAGGGCCGCCAGTGCACCGGCAAATCCGCCGACGATATCGTGCTGAAGGTGCCGGTGGGCACCACGGTGGTGGATACCGCCATTGATGCCGTGCTGGCGGACCTGACCCACGACGGCGAACGCATTCTGGTGGCCAGGGGGGGGCGCGGTGGTCTCGGCAACACGCATTTCAAGAGCAGCACCAACCGCGCGCCACGGCGCACGATCCCCGGCTCCGAAGGGGAATCGCGGCAACTGCGTCTGGAGCTGAAAGTGCTGGCCGACGTAGGCCTGCTTGGCTTGCCCAATGCGGGCAAGAGCACCCTGATTCGTGCGGTCTCGGCGGCCAAGCCGAAAGTCGCGGATTATCCGTTTACCACGCTGGTGCCCAACCTGGGCGTGGTCAAGGCCGACCGCTATCGCAGCTTCGTCATGGCCGATATTCCCGGTCTGATCGAGGGGGCGGCGGAAGGTGCGGGTCTCGGTATTCGCTTCCTCAAGCATCTGGCGCGCACGCGCCTGTTGCTGCACGTGCTGGATGTCGCCCCGCCGGACGGCGCTGACCCGGTGCTGCATGCGCAGGCCATTGCCGAAGAGCTGGACAAGTTTTCCCCGGCGCTGGCAGCCCAGGAGCGCTGGCTGGTGCTGAACAAGGTGGATCTGGTGCCGGCGGACATGCAGGACGAGTACTGCAATGATCTGGTGAGTCGGCTGGGCTGGGAGGGCGAAGTGCATCGCATTTCTGCCGCCACCGGTGAGGGCACCGAGGCGCTGGTGTTTGCCCTGATGAACGCCATCGAGGAGCGCCGCCTGCGCGAGCAGGAGGACCCGGATTATGCCGAGCAGCAACAGGCCTTGCGCGAGCAGCTGGAAGAAGAGGCCCGCGAGCGCGTGCAGCTGCTCAAGGCCCAGGCCCGCCTGGCGCGTCTGGCGGCAGGGGATGACAGCGATGATGACGACGACGATGATGACCATGACGTGGAAATCATCTATTCCCCCTAACCGGGCCAGGTGCGCATGAGTCAGCAGCAGGATCAGGCACAGTCAATGGAGCAGCAGGACAGTCGCCGCCGGGCGCGCTGGGTCATCAAGATAGGCAGCGCGCTGCTGACCAATAACGGCGCCGGGCTGGATACCCACCTGATGCAGCGCTGGGTCGACCAGATGGTGGCTCTGCGTGCACAGGGCATCGAAGTGGTCGTGGTGTCCTCTGGCGCGGTGGCCGAAGGGATGCGCCGCCTCGGCTGGTCGCAGCGCCCTGACTCCATACATGCCCTGCAGGCTGCTGCGGCCGTGGGCCAGATGGGGCTGGTGCAGGCCTGGGAATCCCGTTTCCAGGTGCACGGGTTGCACACCGCCCAGGTGTTGCTGACCCACGATGACCTGTCTGACCGCACCCGTTATCTGAATGGCCGTGCCACCCTGCTGACGCTGCTGCGCCTGCAGGTGGTTCCCGTGGTCAACGAGAACGACACCGTGGTCACCGATGAAATCCGGTTCGGTGATAACGATACCCTGGCGGCGCTGGTGGCCAATCTGGTCGAGGCCGATCGCCTGGTGATCCTCACGGACCAGAATGGTCTGTATGAACGCGACCCGCGCAAGGACCCGGAGGCCCCGCTGATCCGTGAGGCCCAGGCTTCCGATCCGCGCCTGATGGAGGTGGCGGGCGGTTCCGGTGGCCCGCTGGGGCGTGGCGGCATGATTACCAAGGTGCGTGCGGCCACGCTGGCCGCCCGCAGCGGCGCCCGCACCACCATCGCCAGCGGCCGCAGCCCTGAAGTGCTGGCAGCGCTCGCTGCGGGCGAAGCGCCGGGCACTACCCTGTTGCCCGATACCAGCCCCTACAATGCCCGCAAACAATGGCTGGCCGGGCACCTGCAGATGCGCGGCCGCCTGACTCTGGATGCGGGCGCCGTCAAGCGCCTGCGCGAAGCCGGTTCGAGCCTGTTGCCTGTGGGCGTCACCGCCGTGCAGGGCCAGTTCTCACGCGGTGAGATGGTGGCCTGTGAGGATGAGCAGGGCCAGCGTGTGGCCTGTGGTCTGGTGAACTACGATGCTGATGAGGCCGCAAGGCTGGTTCGCCGCAAGAGCAGCGAGATCCAGGCTATTCTGGGCTACAGGAACGAAGAAGAGCTGATCCACCGCGACAACATGGTGGTGTTCTGACAGGCAATAAAAAAACCGGCCATTGGCCGGTTTTTTTATTGCTGCGAGAGGTTAACCTCAGGCAGCGGCACCCAGCGCCTTGACTTTGGCGTTCAGGCGGCTCTTGTGGCGAGCTGCCTTGTTGGGGTGAAACTTGCCCTTGCGGGTGGCCTTGTCCAGGACCGAAACAGCTTTCGTATACGCTGCCTGAGCAGACTGCTGGTCACCGGACGCAATGGCCGCGTTTACCTTCTTGAGGTAGGTCCGCACCATGGAGCGCATTGCTGCATTGTGCTGACGACGCTTCTCCGCCTGACGAGCACGCTTTCGCGCTTGCGGTGAGTTAGCCAAGGTCCTGCTCCTGTCGAAATTAGGTTGTCATCGCGGGCAGAATACGGGCACACGTGCCCCACCTGCCTGAAAGACGCGCAACTATGCCGATGGCGGGGTGGATTGTCAAGGGAGGCAGGGCAGGGGAAACGGGTTTTTTCGGGGGCTGGCCGGGCGCGGCGGGGTAGCGTGACATGCCGGTTCCGGCTACGCTTGCCCGGTTTTCACGGAGAGTCCATGAGCGAGCCCGCAGAGATGCCGCCGCGCCCCCCGAGCGGCCCACAGGATGTGCCTCCCGGCCCGGCGGAGACGCCCCCGCCGGGCCGTCCCGGGCGCCTGATGGCCTCGACCCTGGTGGTCAGCAGCATGACCCTGCTGTCGCGCGTGCTCGGCCTGGCCCGGGACGTGATCCTGGCGCGCGTGTTCGGCGTTTCTGCGGGTACCGACGCCTTCTTCGTCGCCTTCCGCATTCCCAACTTCCTGCGCCGCCTGTTCGCCGAGGGTGCCTTCAATCAGGCCTTTGTGCCGGTGCTCAGCGAATACAAGAGCAAGGGCGCCCCCGAGGCCGTGCGCCTGCTGGTCAATCGGGTGGCGGGCACCCTGGGTTCGGTGCTCATACTGGTCACGGTCATCGGGGTGGTCGGCGCCCCGGTGCTGATCACCGTGTTTGCTCCGGGGTTCGGGGATGACCCCTACAAGCGCGCCCTGGCCGTGGAAATGCTGAGGCTGACCTTCCCGTACCTGTTCTTTATCGCCCTGACCGCCTTTGCGGGCAGCATCCTCAACACCTGGGGCCGCTTTGCCGTACCCGCCTTTACCCCGGTGCTGCTGAATATCAGCCTCATTGGCGCCGCCTTGTTCGCCACCCCCCTGTTTGTGGAAGAGCGCATGGCCGTGGCCCTCGCCTGGGGTGTGCTGGCCGCCGGCATGGCGCAGCTGTTGTTCCAGTTGCCGTTCCTGGCGCGCATCGGCCTGATGCCGCGCCCCCAGGTGCGCTTCGGCGACCCCGGCGTGAAAAAGATCATGGCCCTGATGGCGCCCGCCCTGTTCGGCGTCTCCGTCAGCCAGATCAACCTGCTGCTCGACACCGTGCTCGCCTCCCTGCTGGAAACCGGCAGCGTCACCTGGCTCTACTATTCCGATCGCCTTGTCGAGCTGCCCCTGGGTATCTTCGCCATCGCCATCGGCACCGTGATCCTGCCAAGCCTGTCGAAGACCCATGTCACGGCGTCCCCGGCGGAATTTTCCCGTACCCTCGACTGGGGCGTGCGCCTGGTGATCCTCGTCGGTCTGCCCGCCGCCCTGGCCCTGTCCGTGATCAGCGAGCCTCTTCTGGCCGCCCTGTTCCTGTATGGCGACTTCACCCTGTTCGATGTGGAGCAGTCCGCCGCATCCCTGCGCGCCTACGCCTTCGGCGTGGTCGCCTTCATGCTGATCAAGATCCTGGCCCCCGGCTTCTTCGCCCGCCAGGACACCCGCACTCCGGTCAAGATCGGCATCATCGCCATGGTCGCCAACATGGTCTTCAACCTGATCCTCGTCTGGCACCTGCGCCACGTCGGCCTGGCCCTGGCCACGGCCCTGTCTGCCTGGCTCAACGCCCTGCTGCTCTGGCGCGGCCTCAGCCTGGCAGGTTTCTATACCCCGACCCCGGGCTGGGGGCGCCAACTCACCCGCATCGGTCTGGCTGGCCTGGCCATGGCCCTGGGCGTCCATTATCTTGCCGCCAGCACCAGCCTCTGGTTCGAGGCCACGGCCTGGACCCGCGCCGCCGCCTTGCTGGGTGTGGTGGTGGCCGGCATGCTGATTTATACCCTCGCGCTGCTGCTTCTGGGCATGAGGCCTCGTCACCTGCGCCGCTGACCCCTATAATCCGGCCTTTCGCATGAACCTTGACGCGAAGGATGAGGCGGCCCGACAGGGCATCCCGGAACTGTGTGAGGCATGGATGCCGAACGCAAGCCCCCATGGACGGGTTCACGGCGGGTTCCGGGATGCCCTGTCGGGCCGCCTCGTCCGCCACCCGACCAGGACCAAGCCACCGGCATGCATCTGATTCGCGGCACACATAACCTCCACCGGGCCCAGTACGGCTGCGTGGCCACCATCGGCAACTTCGATGGCGTGCACCTTGGCCACCGCAAGATACTGGACCGCGTGCGTGAGCAGGCTCGCGCCCTGGGCGTGGCCAGCACCGTGATGCTGTTCGAGCCGCAGCCGCAGGAGTTCTTTGCACCCGAGCAGGCCCCTGCGCGCCTCATGTCCCTGCGCGACAAGCTGCGCACCCTGGCCCACCTCGGCGTCGATCAGGTCTTCTGCGCCCGTTTCGACAACGCCTTCCGCTGCCAGAGTGCTGAAGACTTTGTGCGTAACCTGCTGGTGGATGGCCTCGGCGTGCGCCATCTGGTGATTGGTGATGATTTCCGCTTCGGCAGCGGACGCGAAGGTGATTTTGCTTATTTGCAGCAGGCCGGCCGCCGCCACGGTTTTAGCGTGGAAGACACGCCCACCTGCGAAGCCGCCGGAGCGCGTGTGTCCAGCACCCGGGTGCGTGACGCCCTGGCGCGTGGCGACCTGGCGGAAACCGAAGCCCTGCTGGGGCGACCCTATGGCATCAGCGGCCGCGTGCACCACGGTGACCATATTGGCCGTACCCTGGGTGTGCCCACCGCCAACTTGCCGCTGCGCCGCCTGCGCGTGCCGATCACCGGCGTGTTTGCCGTCACGGTGAACGGCGCCGGGCTGACAGATCATGCCGCAGTCGCCAATATGGGCAGTCGACCCAGCGTCAACGGCCGCGACTGGCGCCTGGAAGTGCACCTGCTGGATTATCAGGGCGACCTGTATGGCCGCCACCTGGAGGTCGCCCTGCGGCATCATCTGCGGCCGGAAAAGAAGTTCGACGGGCTGGATGCCCTGCGTGACGCCATCCACAACGATATCGACAACGCCAGACACTGGTTTGCGAGAGAAGGCACTACCCTATGACCGACTACAAGTCGACGCTGAACCTGCCAGACACCCCCTTCCCGATGAAAGCCGGGCTGGCCCAGCGTGAACCGGAACAACTGGCCCGCTGGGCGCAGGATGACCTTTATGCGGCCATCCGCGCGCGCTTTGCCGGCAAGCCGAAATACATCCTGCACGATGGCCCTCCGTACGCCAACGGCAGCATTCATATCGGTCATTCGGTCAACAAGATTCTCAAGGACATCATTATCAAGTCGCGCACGCTGAGCGGCTTTGATGCCCCCTATGTGCCGGGTTGGGACTGCCATGGCCTGCCCATCGAGCACAAGGTGGAGCAGAAAGTCGGCAAGCCCGGGCACAAGGTGGATGCCGCGACGTTCCGCGCAGAGTGCCGCAAATATGCCGCCAGTCAGGTGGACGGCCAGCGCGAGGATTTCAAACGCCTGGGCGTGTTCGGTGACTGGGATCGTCCCTACCTGACCATGGATTACGCCTTCGAGGCGAACATTATCCGTGCGTTGGGGCGTATCGTGGATAACGGCCATTTGCAAAAAGGCTTCAAGCCGGTGCACTGGTGTCTGGATTGCGGTTCCGCGCTGGCGGAAGCGGAAGTGGAATATCAGGACAAGCAGTCCTTCTCCATTGATGTTGCCTTTCCTGTTGTCGACGCCGCCGATTTTGCCGCACGTACCGGCGTCACGGCTGACCAGGTGGCGGTGGCGATCTGGACCACCACGCCCTGGACCCTGCCGGCCAACAAGGCGGTGGCCGTGCATCCGGAGCTGGATTACGTCGTACTGAGCGGCGCCGGTCGGGCATTGGTCGTGGCGTCTGAACTGGCCGACACCGTGGCGGCGCGCGCCGGCATGGAGGCGCCTGCGCGTTCAGCCATCTTCAAAGGGGCGGCGCTCGAAAGCCTGCTGTTGCAGCACCCGTTCCTGGGCACGCAGGTGCCGGTGATTCTGGGTGATCACGTCACCACCGATGCCGGTACCGGTTGCGTGCACACCGCGCCCGGCCACGGTCAGGATGACTTTATTGTCGGCCAGCGCTATGGCCTGGACACCGACAGCCCCTTGCTGGACAACGGAGTGTTTGCACAAGGCGCGCCCGTGGTAGGCGGCCTGCATGTGACCAAGGCGAACGAGCCGGTGCTGGATGCCCTGCGCGAAGCCGGTCATCTGGTGGCGGATGAAAAAATCACCCACAGCTATCCGCATTGCTGGCGCCACAAGACGCCGCTGATCTTCCGTGCCACGGCGCAGTGGTTTGTGAGCATGGATCAGGCGGGCCTGCATGCGCGCGCCAACGAGGCGGTCAACCAGGTGACCTGGCTGCCGGATTGGGGCAAGGCACGTATCGAAGGCATGCTGCGTGATCGCCCGGACTGGTGCATCTCGCGCCAGCGCACCTGGGGCGTGCCCATTGCCCTGTTCGTGGACCGCGAAACCAGCACGCCGCACCCGGAAACATTGCGGCTGATTGAAGCCGTGGCGAAGAAAGTCGAAGTGGCCGGTATCGACGCCTGGTTCGAACTGGATGCCGAGGCTTTCCTGGCGGAACAGGGGTTGGGCGCCGACGCCAGTCGCTACCAGAAAGTCACCGACACGCTGGATGTGTGGTTCGATTCCGGCGTGACACATTTCTGTGTGCTGGATCAGAACCCGGCCCTGTCGCAGCCCGCTGATCTGTATCTGGAAGGCTCCGATCAGCACCGCGGCTGGTTCCAGTCCTCGCTGCTGACCAGCCTGGCGATCCGCAACACGCCGCCCTACAAGACCGTGCTGACCCACGGTTTTACCGTGGACGAAGACGGCCGCAAGATGTCCAAGTCGCTGGGCAATGTGATCGCGCCGCAGGAAGTGACGTCGACCCTCGGCGCCGACATCCTGCGTCTGTGGGTAGCGGCCACCGACTATCGCGGCGAGATGAGTGTGTCGCACAATATTCTCAAGCAGATGGGCGATGCCTACCGCCGCATCCGTAATACGGCGCGTTTCCTGCTGGCCAACCTGAACGGCTTTGATCCGGCCACCAATGCGCTGGCACCGGACGACATGCTGGCGCTGGACCGCTGGGTCGTGCACCGTGCGGCGGCCTTGCAGGACGAGATTCGCGGCCTGTACGACAGCTTCCAGTTCCATCAGGTGTATCAGCGCATCCATCATTTCTGTGCTGTGGATCTGGGCGGTTTTTATCTGGATATCATCAAGGACCGCCAGTACACCACGCAGACCGATTCGCGCGCCCGACGTTCCTGCCAGACGGCGCTGTATCACATCGCCGAAGCGCTGGCGCGCTGGATGGCGCCGATTCTCAGCTTTACCGCCGAGGAAATCTGGCAGCACCTGCCCGGTGAGCGGGACGCATCCGTATTCCTGGTGGAGTGGTACGACGGCCTGTTCCGTCTGCCCGCCGAGGCGAGCATGGACGCGACCTTCTGGCAGCAGGTGCAACTGGCCAAGCAGGCGGTGAACAAGGCCATCGAAGACGCCCGGAACCAGAAGGTGGTGCGCGCCAATCTGGCCGCTGACGCTGTGCTGTATGCCGATGAGAAGGTGCAGGCGCTGCTGGCGTGTCTGGGTGATGAGCTGCGCTTCGTGACGATTACCTCCACCGCCACGCTGAAACCGCTGTCCGAAGCGCCTGCCGATCTGGCGGACTCGCTGATGCCCGGGTTGAAGGTGGCCATTACGGCTTCACCGCACACCAAGTGTGCGCGCTGCTGGCACCACCGCGAGGACGTGGGCAGCCATCCGGAGCACCCCGAGATCTGCGGCCGCTGTGTGGACAATATCGAAGGGCAGGGCGAGGTGCGTCACTATGCCTGAGGCAAACAACTGGCTGGGCCCGGTGTCCTGGCGTCGCCTTCACTGGTTGTGGATCACGCTGGTGGTGCTGGTGCTGGACCTGTGGACGAAAGGCTGGGCCGATGCCGCGCTGACCCTGTATCAGCCGGTGGAGATCTTGCCGTTCTTCAATCTGACGCTGGCCTACAACGAAGGCGCGGCCTTCAGTTTTCTGGCCGGTGCGGGCGGCTGGCAGCGCTGGTTCTTCAGCATCATTGCGGTGATCGCCAGTGTGGTGATTCTGGTCTGGCTGCTGCGCGGCCGTGACGGCCCCGTGGTGGCCCTGGCCCTGGCCCTGATCCTGGGGGGCGCGCTGGGCAACCTGTGGGATCGCATCGTGCACGGCCATGTGGTGGACTTTCTCGATTTCCACTGGGCAGGCTGGCATTTTCCGGCGTTCAACGTGGCCGACATGGGGATTTCCGTGGGCGCCGCGCTGATCATTCTGGACATGTTTATGGCAGGCAGACGTTCCCATGACTGATCATCTCAAGGCCGGCCCGCAAAAGCGCATCACCCTGCATTTTGCGGTGCGCCTGATGGACGGCACCGAGCTGGACACGACCTTTGGCGGTGAGCCCGCCAGCTTCGTCTGGGGTGACGAGTCGCTACTGCCTGGCTTCGAGCGCGCGTTGCTCGGGCTCAAGGCGGGCGACCGTCGCAGCGTTTTTCTGGCCGCCGAGGACGGGTTTGGTGACTACAACCCGGACAATGTGCAGCATTTTCGGGTCGACAGCTTTCCGGAGGGCAGCGACCTGTCCCCGGGCGTGGTCATGAACTTTGCCGACGCCGCCCGCGCCGAACTGCCCGGCGTCATCACCACCGTGGACGATGACTGGGTCACCGTGGACTTCAATCACCCGCTGGCGGGGCGTGAACTGACCTTCGAAGTGGAGATCATCGACGTCGCCCATCACGCGCCCGAGCAGCCCGTGACCCTGCGCTGATGGCCGCCGTGCCCTCCGGCGCGGTACACTATCGGCTCGTCTCACTTTCGACTCGTCACACCTCGGGCATAGCGAACAGGACCCCGGCATGCACATCCGACTCGCCAACCCTCGCGGCTTCTGCGCTGGCGTAGATCGCGCGATTGATATCGTCAACCGTGCCCTTGAGGTCTACGGTCCACCGGTCTATGTGCGCCATGAAGTGGTCCACAATCGCTTTGTGGTGGATGACCTGCGCAACCGGGGCGCTGTGTTTGTCGAGGAGCTCGACGAGGTGCCCGAAGACGCTATCGTGATCTTCTCCGCCCATGGCGTTGCCCGCGCCGTGCAGGATGAGGCCGGGCGCCGCGAGCTGCGGGTATTTGATGCCACCTGCCCGCTGGTCACCAAGGTGCACAAAGAGGTCATCCAGTACGCCCGCGAGGGCCGCGAGAGCATCCTCATCGGCCACGCCGGGCACCCCGAGGTGGAAGGCACCATGGGGCAATACGACACCTCCCACGGCGGCGCCATCTACCTGGTCGAAGACGAAGCCGATGTGGCGGCCCTCCAGGTGCGCCACCCGGACAAGCTGGCGTTCGTGACCCAGACCACCTTGTCTGTGGACGATACCGCCCGCATCATCGAGGCGCTGCGTGCCCGCTTCCCCGATATCCATGGCCCGCGCCGCGAGGATATCTGCTACGCCACCACCAACCGCCAGGACGCTGTGCGCCAGCTGGCGCTGGAAACCCAGCTGGTGCTGGTGGTCGGCAGCCCCAACAGCTCCAACTCCAACCGCCTGCGCGAGCTTGCCGAGCGCTGCGGCACCCCGGCCCACCTGATCGACGGCCCCGAGCAGATCGACCCCGCCTGGCTGGCCGGCAAGGCCTCCGTCGGCGTCACCGCCGGCGCCAGCGCCCCGGAAACCCTGGTGCGGCAGGTGGTGGCTCGCCTGAACGAACTGGGGGGTAACACCCCGGAAGAGGTGCCCGGGCGTGAAGAGACCATCCGCTTTGCGATGCCGAAAGGGCTGCGCTGAGGACTGCCCGGGGTGGTCCACATTCCCTTGTTCTGAGAACCGCATCAAGGCGCGGGCCCCGCTTGTCGGCGATTGTCCCCGCTTGATCTGCTGACGCTTACGCTTGCTGATTCCAGGGGGTACAAAGGCATCATGAGAAAAATAGCTGGTTTTACCCTGATTGAGCTCATGATTACGCTGGTTTTGCTGTCCATCGTGATGGCCATCGGCATACCGAGCCTTGGGCAGATGATAAGAAACAACCAGATGACCACCCAGAGCAACAATGTGCTGGGGGCGCTGCAGCTTGCCCGTAGTGAGGCATTGCGCCGTGGCCAGCCTGTGGTTGCCTGTGGCTCCAGCGATGGCCTGGCCTGCGATGGCCAATGGGGGCAAGGCTGGATCGTCTACGCCAATCCCGGTGCGACCAATACGGGGCCTGGCGGTGCCAACGAAGTGATCCGGGTCGAATATGGCAGCGCGGATATCAACGCCGCTGGCGGGCTGGTGCGCTTCACGGGCCAGGGCGAGCGTCATAACAATAGCGCCGAGCAGATTACACTTTCGCGAGCAGCCTGTGGTCCCGAGCAGCGTCGGATGATCTTTGTGCGCGCCGGTGGGCGAGTTTATGTGGAGAGTCGGCCATGCTGAGAACCCGCGCGAAGCAACGTGGCTTCAGTCTTATGGAAGTGCTGGTGGCGCTGCTGATCCTGTCGATCGGTCTGCTCGGGCTGGCGGGACTGCAGACGCGTGGCATTCAGATGAACCACAGTGCGCATCTGGCCAGTCAGGCCAACTATCTGGGGTATGACATTCTCGACCGCATGCGGGCCAATCGGGAGGCCGCCCTGGCGGGTAACTACAATCGTCGGCTTAATGACGGTCCTCCGGCCGGTGACTCCATCGCAGCGCAAGACGTACGCGAGTGGTTGCTGGTGATTCTTGGCGATGAAGAACGCGCAGGACTGCTGCCCCAGGAGGGTAATGGAACAGGCGCTGCAATCAACGTCGATAATGACGGCCGTACCACGGTGACGATCTCGTGGCTTGATGCTCGCTGGACTGAGGACGAAGACGAGCGTATTCGAACCATAATAATCCAGAGTCAGCTATGAAGATGCGAAGCGTGAAAAGCCGTAAGGCGCAGGGCGGCGTCGGGATAGTGGAAATCATGGTGGCGCTGGTGGTGGGCGCCCTGCTGATCGCCGGACTATCCCAGGTCTATACCAGTGGACGCATGGCCTATGTTCTGCAGGATGACATGTCTCGCCTGCAGGAGAATGGCCGCTTCGCGTTTCAGGTGCTCAGTCGTGAAGCGAGAGTCGCTGGCTATTTCGGTTGTCGCCGGAATATAGATATCACTAACGTATTGCGATCCAGTAATCAGGTCGAGAACTTCCTGTTCAACTTCAATGAGCCTGTGCAGGGGTTTGAAGCGGCTGGGGCAGGCTGGACGCCAGCCTTGCCGAATGGTGTGGCCGGGCTTAATCCCTCGCCCGGCAGCGATATCCTTGTATTGCGCAGTGCCGCATCCAGCCAGATCAGTGTAGTCGCACCCTTCCGTATCGGTCCGTCGCAAAATTCCGCCAATACCCAGGTCAGCGCGCCGCATGATCTGCGGCCGGATGACATCGTTCTCATATCAGATTGCAACACGGCAACGGTTTTCCAGATCACCAATACGCAGGGCAACAATGTGGTGGTGCACAACAGCGGCGGTAGTGCTTCGCCGGGTAACAGTACCACCAATCTCGGGGCCTTCGATGACGGTTCGAATGTGTCCCGGGTGACCTCCACGATCTTCTATATCGCTCCTGGTACGGGGGGGCGGCCAGCGCTGTTCAGGCGCTCCAACATCAGGCCAGCAGAAGAACTGGCCGATGGCGTAGAGCGTATGACAGTAAGGTACGGCGTGGATCGCAATGGCGACGGCATAGTAGACGAATACGCGCGTGCCAGCAGAGTCCAGAATCAGGGCTGGTGGGGTAATGTGGCCAGTGTGCGTATTTCGCTGCTGCTGAGTGGCGCACGGGACAATCTCATTGACGAACCGCAGGTTCTGCGCTTTGACGAAGATCTGATAGAGCCTGGCGACCGGCGCTTGCGGCATGTGATGACGACAACGGTTTCCCTGAGGAACAGGACGCGATGATCATGAGACATGAGCCCCTGAAACAGTCATCTGGCAGACGCGAAAATCAGTCGGGTGCGGCGCTGGTCATGAGTCTGGTGCTGCTGCTTATCCTGACGCTCATTGGTATCGCGGCTCTTCGTAATACGGCAATGCAGGAGCGCATGGCTGGGTCGTTGCAAGACCAGAATCTTGCATTTCAGTCGGCTGAAGCTGCGTTGCGTGAAGGCGAGGCCGCTCTGGATGTGGCGGTTCTGCCGGAATTCAACGGCGCAAATGGCTGGCACGCCTGGACCAGCACCAGCAAGCCGCGGTGGGAGCAGTCGCCCTCGGAAACGGGGCGAGGCGGCGCGATCAACTACAGCGGTGAATATGAAGGCGTGGTGGCGCCACAATTCTTTATAGAGCAGCTGCCCGCGGTGGTGGTTGAGGAAACGCCGGGCGGTTCGCGAGCCCTGGGCGGAGGCGAAGCGCTTGAAGAGATCGATATCTATCGGGTTACGGCCCGTGGTTTCGGCAGAAACCCGGGGACCGTTGTCATCCTGCAGAGCGTCTATCGACGCTGAATGCCGGACAGGAGAAAGATAATGAAACGCTTGACGTTGTTTGGATGGGTGCTGTTGGCATGCGTGATGTCTGCGCGTCCCGTATATGCGGTTTCTCTTTCCCAGGTGCCGCTCTTTGTGTCATCGGGGGTTGAGCCCAATGTGATGTTTATTCTCGACGATTCGGGGTCAATGCGCTGGGCGTATATGCCCGATGAGCTTGCGAGTGCTCCGAATTTCGGCTCCACTGGTGGTTGTGGGTGGGGGTGCAGCAGCGGAACTTACGCTGGTTTTTCCTCTATGTCCTACCGGCATCTGACCAATCAAAATTATCTTGCATCCAGTCATGTCAATCAGCAGTACTATAATCCTGATATTACTTATGCCCCCCCTCCCAGAGGGGATGGGACCTACTTCCCGAACTCGAATTTCAATGATGCATGGGTGGATGGCTACGCGCAGAGCGGCTCAAAAATTAATTTGGCGACAAATTATCGAGCTATTATTAATGACGCAGCAGGTACAGGTATTGCTCGATTTACCATTAGTCACAATGCGGCTGCGGGCCAGGCTTTCTATTTCAGGTTTGTTGATTCAGCACAATGCAGGACCAATCCGTATCCGGACTCTTGTCACCAGAGGGTTAATGTCACGGAAGCCGAAAGGCAAAATTTCGCCAACTGGTTTTCTTTCTATAGAACACGTCTGATGTCGTCGAAAGCGGGTATCGCTTTTGCGTTTGATCAGCAGCCGGATGCCATGCGTCTCGGGTATGGGGCGATCAATGCCAGCTCGTCCACTGTGGACGGTACTGCTACGCAGACGATTATTCGTGGGGTTCGCCCTTTCAGAGACGATCCTGGGGCGGGATTGAACTACAGATCCCAGTTCTTCGACTGGCTTCATGGCGCGACCGCGAGTGGTGGGACTCCATTGCGCAGGGCGCTGGATGATGCGGGTAAATATTATCAGCGCACAGGTGACAGGGGGCCGTGGAGCACAACCCCTGGCTTTGCTGGCGGGGATAGCTTTGAATGCCGCCAGAGTTACACGGTATTGATGACTGATGGATACTGGAATGGCGATGCTGCTGGGCAAGCGACCGGTAATGTCGACGGGAATGAGGGTCCTGTGCATCGGGCCCCTGATGGCAGGAGCTATCAGTATCGGCCGGGGCCGCCGTTCCAGGATGCTCATGCTGATACTCTGGCTGACGTCGCCATGTATTACTGGAAGAATGATCTGCAGCCGGATATGGCTAACCGTGTTCCATACACCAGCTTCAACCCTGCCTTTTGGCAGCATATGGTGACATATGGCGTCGGGTTGGGCGTGTCTGGAACCATCGACCCGGCGACTGCATGGGAGGCTTTCGAAAATCGAACAGCGATTGCTTGGCCGAACCCCCATTCCACAACAGATCCTCGCTTCAAGCTGGATGACTTGTTGCATGCGGCCATTAATAGCCGGGGCGGTTTTTTCAGTGCGCAGGACCCTGATACCTTCTCCAGGGAGTTGTCAGGGGTGTTGCGGAGTATTATTGATCGTGGCAACTCATCCTCCGCAGCCATCGCCACCAACTCGACGCGCCTTGATGGCGAAAGCTATGTCTACCAGGCCCGTTTCAATAGCGGCGACTGGAGCGGTGATCTGGTGGCTTTCCGCATAAACCGTGATGGCTCTGTGTCAAACAATCCAAGATGGAGCGCGGCGCAGAATCTGGATCAACGTACGGTTGAGCAGCGCAGAGTATGGACGCTTAACTCGGAGACCGGTGAGCAAGTGCGCTTCGACTGGAATCAGATATCAGCAGCCCAGCGTACGGCCCTCGGTGGCGATGGCCAGGGTCAGAAAGTGCTCTCTTACGTGTTGGGTTACCACGGTGATGAGCTTCGGAATGGCGGCACTTTCCGGAATCGGGAATCCCGGCTGGCGGATATCGTGAACTCCGATCCCGCTTACACCGGCCGTGAGACTTTTGGTTATCAGGCGATATCTGGAGCGGAGGGTACGTCATACCCTGAGTTTGTTTTCAACAAGCGGCAGCGAGACCCCATGATCTATGTCGGCTCGAATGGCGGCATGTTGCATGGCCTGGATGCCAATACCGGCGTTGAGCGGTTTGCTTATGTTCCCTCCTTCCTTATCTCCGAGCTGCCGCGGTTGACGGACCCTGAGTATACCCATCGTTATTTCGTGGATGGCTCTCCCACAGTAACGGACGCCTATATAGATGGTGAATGGCGTACGGTGCTGGTTGGTACGCCGGGTGTGGGTGGTCGTGGCATGTTCGCGCTGGATGTTTCTGATCCGGATAATCCCAGTGTGCTTTGGGAGGTCGGGCCAGGGCATCCTGCCTACCAGCATATGGGTGAAGGTATGGATGAAGTCTCGCTGGTGCGCACGGTGGTGGGCACCGGTGGCAACCGCGAGAGCCGTTGGGTGGTAGTCGCTGGTAACGGTTACAACAGCCCCACGCATCAGTCTGCCTTGATTATTCTTGATGCGGAGACCGGCGCGCTGGAGGCATCGCTGCCGACAGGCGAAGGAAGCATTACGGCGCGTAATGGTATGGCCCCTGTGGTGGCGGTGTCCTCGACCGATGATATCCGCACCGCTGACACCATCTATGGTGGTGATCTGTACGGTAATCTCTGGAAGTTTACGCAGAATAACCAGGGGAATTGGCGAATAGACAGTAACCGGCCGGTGTTTCGTGCAGTGCGTAACGGCACGCGCCAGCCCATTACGGCAAAACCTGAAGTGGGCATGAATGAAAACGGCGACATGATGATCTTCATCGGAACCGGCAAATATCTGGAGTCGGTGGACACTGAAACGTCAGGTGGTATCCAATCGCTGTATGGCATTATTGATAACGCGAACAACACCATTACGCGCGCAGATCTCCGTCAGCAGACCATCCAGCTCGAGACAGAAGTGGATGGGCAGGGCGTACGTATCGTGAGTGACCACGAGATGGTCAATCACCGGGGCTGGTATGTTGATCTCAGCACGGTCTCTCATGAGCGATCTGTTGTCCGGCCGTTGCTGCGCGGTGACCTCATTTTGTTCGTTACATTGATACCCTCCTCTGATCCCTGCTCTACAGGTGGGACAAGCTGGCTGATGGTGCTGGATGTGGAGAACGGCGGTCGTGTGGACGGCGGCGCGATTGATCTGGATGGTGATGGCGTCATTGATCTCCAGGACTATGTTCAGGGCCTTCCGATCAGTGGTATGCGAGAGGACAACATCATGACCCGGTTGACCCCGCAGACGGGCCAGGGCGGGACGGATACGATTATCGGGAGTGACTCCTCAGGCGGCATGCCGCAATATAATATCCGCGGCATTGATGATGATCTCGGCAGGCAGTCCTGGCGTCAGGTGAGGTAGATATGGGTATGTCCGAAGTGGGCCTGAATTGGGAGAGAGCCATGCCGCAGAAGGGGTTTACACTGCTGGAACTTATGGTGGTCGTGGCGATTGTCGGTGTTCTTGCGGCCATCGCCTATCCCGCTTATCAGGCCCAGACGGAGCGCGGCCGCGTATCCGAAGGCCGGGCGGCGATGGTCGAGGCGGCGGCGTCCATGGAACGGTGTTATACCGCCACCGGGACCTATGTCGGATGTAATCCCCGGCCCGACAGTTCAGCCACCGGCTTCTACAACATCGTTGCGGCCAACCGGACAGCGTCCAACTATCAGTTGCAAGCGGTGCGACAGCGTGCCACGGGTGCAAACAAGTGCGGTACCTTGCTCTTGAACGCGGCCGGGCAGCGAGACGCGCAAGGCAATAGTCAGTCCGTTGACGAGTGCTGGCGATGATAGCGGGTCACTGACAAACCCTGTCTGGCGAGGCTGACATAACCTGTTCGTTCTCGCCGCTGACGTTTTTGGCACCACTCTGTTCTGATCCGGTATTCACCGGTCGTTACGGAGTGG
This sequence comes from Isoalcanivorax indicus, assembly GCF_003259185.1. Taxonomy (NCBI): domain Bacteria; kingdom Pseudomonadati; phylum Pseudomonadota; class Gammaproteobacteria; order Oceanospirillales; family Alcanivoracaceae; genus Isoalcanivorax; species Isoalcanivorax indicus. The sequence goes on along the minus strand of NZ_QGMP01000004.1, from coordinate 46,152 downwards.
GGCATGGATATCCCTTCCTGTTCAGGCAAGACCTTTCTTGAACTGCTCATTGTATTGGCGCTTGTTTCCGTGCTGTGGGGTGTCGCATCGGCTCCAATGGGCAGGCTCATGAGTGCCCAGCAGGTGCAGACACATCAGCATCTGCTGCATGCCCATCTGAATCTGGCGCGTCATGGGGCGGTAACCAGCGGTTACGCCGTGGTGGTTTGCCCACGAACCGGGAATGCTTGTGCGGCGGGTTCAGGTGACTGGTCAGAGGGCTGGCTGGTCTTTGAGGACTTCGCGAACGAAAACCAGTGCGACGTCGACCCCGAACGTGGCGTGTGTACCGCGCATGGCGGGCGAGTGCTGGCGGTCGCTGAGCCAGTCCGGCAGGTCCAGGTTGTCAGTAACCGGAATGTCGCTCGCCGCGTGCGTTTCAATACGATGGGCATGAGCTATGGCTATACCGGTCGCTTCAGTATCTGTGACCGGCGTGCTCTGGCATCGCCACGGGGGTTGGTGGTTGCGCAAAGCGGTCGTGTCAGGCGTGCCTCGGCATCTGAACTACTGCCTTGTACACGCTGACGTGCCTCTCGTTACGGGGGGCGGTATCATGCTCTCCCTCGTGCAAGATTGCAGGTCTGGAAGATGGCTGATGTGGCTGTGGTAGGCGCCGGCATAATCGGGCAATTGACCGCTCTGGCGCTTTCGGACCGTGGGCTGACGGTGATCCAGATCGACGCTGGCCCTGCTTGCCCGCCGGCGTCCTGGGCGGGGGGCGGCATACTGTCTGCTCTGTTTCCCTGGCGTTACCCTGATGCGTTGAGTGCGCTGACAGGCGATGCGTTTGAGCGTTACCGAGCTTTGTCGGAACGCATTATCGCGATGGGCGGGCCTGATCCCGAGGTATTTCGCAGTGGCATGCATGTTCATGCAGGCGCAGAACGTGTCCGGGCGCTGGAATGGGCCGAGCGGCGCGGCGTCTCTGCCAGAGAGGTCGCGGCCGTCGAGACGCCGCTGCAACGTGGCGGGGTAGTGGCGTTTCCCGACGTGGGCAGTGTCCGCAATCCTCGATTACTCAAGGGGCTTGCGAGACTGCTTTCCCGTGAAGGGATTGAGCCTTGCCGGGCTGTGGTCCGCCAGTTGGCAAAAGAGGGAAACGGTTGGCGCATCGAGACGGATGGCGGATTACGACACGCGGAGCGAGTGGTGATTGCAGCGGGGGCATGGAGCGCCCCGCTGGTGGCTCATTTGGGAGTCTCCCTGCCGCTCATGCCTGTTCAGGGAGAAATGCTGCTTTTCCCCCCGGTGGTGCCGGCGCCTCGGCAGATTTTGCTGGCGGCTGAGGGGTACGTAATCCCCAGAGCAGATGGGCATATGCTGGTAGGCTCAACGTTGCGTCCCGGCAGTGACGACCAGCGTCCGACGGCGGTGGCGTGTAAACAGCTGCATGTCGCTGCGGCGTCTTTGTGGCCTCCTCTTCAAGGCATCGAACCCGTAGCGCAGTGGGCAGGTGTGCGGCCGGGCAGTCATCGCACATGGCCCTGGCTTGGTGAGTTGCCGGGGGCGCCTGGGGTGTTTCTGGCTGCAGGTCACTACCGCAACGGTCTGGTCAGCGCCCCGGCCAGTGCAGAATTGCTGGCGAATCTCATATGCGGGGAAAAACCCTTTATCGACCCCACCCCTTATTCTGTTTCGTCGTCATCACTGTCGCCGCCCTGATCCAGCCCCAGCTTCTTCAGTCGGTAGCGTAGCGAACGGAACGTCATGCCCAGCTTTTTCGCCGCTGCGGTCCGGTTCCACAGCGTCGCATCCAGCGCGCGCAGTATTTCGCGTTTCTCGATTTCCTGCAGGTAGTCTTCCAGGGGCTGGTTTGCGGGGCGGGCCCGTTCTGTGCTGGAGGAAGGGGTTGCGATGCTCCCGTCGTCACCGCTTTCCAGGATATCCCGCAGTTGCAGATGCCGTGCTTCGATCACTGCGCCGTCGGCCAGCGTCAGCGCGCGCTCCAGAATGTTTTCCAGTTCCCGTACGTTCCCCGGGAAGGGGTACTGGGACAGTGCCTCGCGCGCCTCGCGTGCCAATGTCGGCATATCGATCTGCCACTGCTGGCACAGACGTTGAAGGATATGCTCCACGAGCACGGAAATATCTTCACGGCGCTCTCGCAGTGGCGGTACGTGGGCTTCGATGACGTTCAGGCGATAATAAAGATCCTGTCGGAACCGCCCTTGCACGACCTGTTCTGCCAGATCCTTGTGCGTGGCACACAGAATGCGCAGGTTTACCTGAAACTCGCGCGGTTCCCCCACGGGGCGCACGCTTTTCTCCTGAATGGCGCGCAGCAGCTTGACCTGCATGTGCAGCGGCAGGTCGGCCACTTCATCCAGAAACAGGGTGCCGCCATCAGCCTCCCGGAATAGCCCCTTGCGGTCTTCGAAGGCACCGGTAAAGCTGCCCTTGCGGTGACCGAAGAACTCGCTTTCCATCAATTCCGAGGGAATGGCGCCGCAGTTCACGGCAATAAAGGGCTTCTCCCGGCGCGGGCCGAGAATATGAATCAGGCGCGCGACACGTTCCTTGCCGGAGCCGGATTCGCCGCTGATGTAGATGGGCGCCTGGCTGCGAGCCAGTTTGGTGATCTGCTGGCGCAACTGCTCCATGGCGGGGGCATGGCCCACCAGTTGATCGGACACCGGGGTTTCCGGAGCTCGGTCACGAATGCCGAGGCCGTCATCCACCAGTTGCCGCAAGCGGTCCAGCGACACGGGTTTGGCAATGAAGTCGAACGCGCCTTCCTTCATCGCCAGGGTGGCGGTTTCCATATTGCCGTAGGCGGTAATCATGGCCACGGGCAGGTCGGGATACTGCTGGTTGATCAGTCTGACCAGCTCGATACCGTCGCCGTCCGGCAGGTTCATGTCGGTCAGACACAGATCAAAGGTGCTCTTCTCCAGCGCGGCACGTGCCTCGCCGACGGAGCCCACGGCCAGTGCGTCGAGTTTCATGCGCCCAAGGGTGATGACCAGCAGTTCGCGCAGATCTGCTTCGTCGTCAATCACCAGAATACGTCGTTTTTCTGTCATTTACTGGAATACCCGATCCGGATGCGCAAAGGTTATCACGAAGCTGGCGCCCGGCTGCGCTGGCTCGTGGTCAAGGCGTGCCTGATTGTTTTCGCACAGTTCACGGCACAGAAACAAGCCGAGTCCTGTTCCATCACGTGAAGTCGTGAAGAACGGCTCAAAAAGATTGTTCCGGGCCTCGTCCGAGACCCCGGGGCCATGGTCGCGTATCCGCAGCCAGGGCAGCCCGCTCTGGGGGTGGCGACCGGCGCTGACATCAATGGGGCCACTGCCGCCGTGGCGCAGCGCGTTGGTCAGCAGATTATCCACCACCTGATCGAGTTGCCGGGCATCGAAGCGAACCCGGGGCAGGTCGCTGGGAATATCGATGCGCAGTTGTGCGGGATCATTGCCGCTCTCTCGCCATCGATTGGCGCAGCCCTCCACGACGTCATCCAGGGCGAGGCGCTCCACCTGGCCGCTTTGCCGGCGAGACAGCCCCAGGATGTCGGTGATGATGTTGTTTACCCGGGTGACATGCTTCTGGATGATGCCCAGCAACTTGCGATCCTCGTCCTGCTGGATACCTTCTTCCAGTAGCTGGGCGGCATGGTTGATGGCGCTGAGCGGGTTGCGGATTTCATGGGCAATGGTGGCGGACATGCGGCCCAGCGACGCCAGCTTCAGTTGTTGCACTTCCTGCATCAGGCGGGCGCGGTCTTCCAGAAAGACAATGTTGTAGTCAGGGCCTTCCGCGTTACCGCCGTCCAGCGGGGCAAAGCGGGCGTCCAGGTCCGGGCGCTCATGACTGCCCGGCAAGGGTGGCAGTGTCTGGTGCGGCGCCGTCTGCCAGTCGCGAAAATGTGAGGCCAGAGCGTCCGGCAGGGGGGCGCCGTGGCGTGCAGCAGGAAAGAACTCCTGCGCGGAGCGATTGCACAACTCCACCGTCAGGGTGTCACTGAATACCAGGATGCCCGTGCGCATCCGCTCCACCACCTGATGGTTCAGGGACTGCAGGCGACGGATGGCCTCGTGCTGGGTGCGTGCCAGCTGTTCACTGCGCGCCAGCCGCTGGGCCACCTGGTGGGTGATCAGCGCCACGGCGAAGAACGCCAGCCCCAGCGTCCCCGCCTCAGTCACCTGAAACGGATTGCTGGCACCGGCGTCCAGTGCGAAGTAGACCTGCTCGAACATCACCGCAAAAGTGGCCAGCGCGGCCGTCAGCAGGCCCAGTCGCCCGGGCAGGATGATGCTGGCGGCGGCGACGGTGACCAGCAGCAGCACGGTCAGGCTGCTTTCGATGCCGCCGCTGGCATGAATCATCAGTGTCAGGATGACGATATCGCTGATGACCGGAATCACAGGGGTCAGCCGGCGCCCCCGGTACAGCGGCGCCTTCATCACCAGCGACATGATGGTCAGCGCCACATAGGCCGCAGCGGTGTACAGGAACAGCGTGGGGCTGTGCTGGCCCACCAGCGGTGGTTCTGCCGCCATGTACAGCGTCAGCAGCAGCAGCGCCAGCAGCACCCGGTAGCCGGTGTACACGCGGATCGGGGTCCATAGCTGGGTGTCCTCGACCGAGCGTGTGCCTTCAATCACCGTGCTGCTCCAGCCAGGCTTCGCGATGCGCCTGGCAGCAGAAATGGACATCCTTGTGCGGCAGGGCCAGATGCTCCGGCACATGCACGCCGCAGTGGGCGCAGCGCAGCATGCGCTGGGTGTCCGGAGGCGCAGCGGTGCGGCCGCGCGCGGTGATGCTCTTGATCAGGCGCCAGACCACGTAAATCAGCAGCGCCAGTACCAGTACTCGTATCAATCCCATCTCGGCTTCCTGTGCCAGGGTTGTTATGCGGGGCCAGTTCGACAGGCCCTAGATTCCACGGAACGGGCGCGCATCGCAAGTGCGACATGGCTGCCAGTGCCGCCGACGGCACTTGGCGGTACAATCCCGGGCACACACAGCAATGGCCATGCACAGAGGACGATGTCATGCGCGTAGTAATTGCCCAGCGGAACATGCTGGTGGGGGACATAGAAGGCAATGCCGAGCGCATCCTGGCCGCCGCGGACGAAGCGCGCCGCCTGCTGGGTGCCGAACTGGTGGTGTTCCCTGAACTTGCCCTGACCGGCTACCCGCCGGAGGACCTGTTGCTGCGGCCAAGCCTGAATACGCGCATCAATGATGCGCTGGCACAGATCGGTGCGGCCACGCAGGTACCGCTGGTGCTCGGCTATCCGGGGGTGCGCAATGGCGTGCGCTACAACGTGGCCGGGTTGGTCCTGCCCGGTGAGTCGAAGCCCGCCACGGAATACTTCAAGCAGTGCCTGCCCAACTATCGTGTGTTTGATGAGAAGCGGTATTTCCAGAGCGGCGAGCAGGCTGGCGTTTTCGAGCTGGGCGGTATCCGTTATGCGCTCTCCGTGTGCGAGGACATCTGGCACCCCCGGCCAGCTGCTGCGGCCCGTGAGGCGGGCGCCGAGATCGTGCTCAATATCAATGCTTCGCCCTTCCGCGCAGACAAGCATGTGGAGCGTCTTTTTCAGGTCAGTGAGCGCGCCCGGGATACGGGCATGCCGGTGCTTTACTGCAACCTGGTGGGCGGGCAGGACGAACTGGTGTTCGACGGTGGCTCCTTTGCGGTGGCGGCCGACGGGCAGCGGGTGGTGCAGGGCGGTTTTTTTGCTGAGGCGCTGGTGCCCGTGGACGTGCGTCGTGAAGACGAGGGCCTGGTGCTGGAGGGCGAACAGCTGCCGGAGCCGGATGAAGAAGAGCGCATCTATCGTGCCCTGGTGCTGGCGGTGCGTGATTACGTGGACAAGAACGGTTTTCGCGGCGCGCTGCTGGGGCTTTCCGGCGGCATTGATTCCGCCCTGACGCTGGCCCTCGCCGTGGACGCGCTGGGTGCTGATCGGGTGGAGGCGGTGATGATGCCGTTTCACTACACCTCTGACATGAGCCGCGAAGACGCTGCCGAACAGGCCCGCACTCTGGGCGTGGGCTACCGGGTGCTGCCCATCGAAGGCATGTACGACCAGTTCATGACGGTGCTGGCGGACAGCTTTGCCGGCCGTGACGCCGACACCACCGAGGAGAACCTGCAGGCACGCATTCGCGGCGTGCTGCTGATGGCACTGTCCAACAAGCTTGGCTACGTGGTGCTGCCGACCGGCAACAAGAGCGAAATGGCCGTGGGCTACTGCACCCTGTACGGCGATATGGTGGGCGGCTTCAGCGTGCTCAAGGATGTGTCCAAGACCTGGGTTTACCGGCTGGCAGAGTACCGCAACCGCAAGGCCGGGCAGGACATCATTCCGCGCCGGGTCATCGAGCGGCCACCTTCGGCCGAACTGGCGCCGGGGCAGGTGGACCAGGACAGCCTGCCGGACTACGACGTGCTCGATCAGATTCTGGAGCTGTATGTGGAGCAGGATCGCAGCGCAGAGGCGACCATCCGCGCCGGTTACAACCGTGAGGATGTCTATCGCGTGGTGCGCATGGTGGACAGGAATGAATACAAGCGCCGTCAGGCGGCGGTGGGCCCGCGCGTCACGCGGCGGGCCTTCGGCAAGGATCGCCGCTACCCGATCACCAATGGCTGGCGACCGGGCGACTGATCAGAGCAGGTCGAAAGTAATCAGGCTGAGCCAGGTGCGCTCGTCACGGGGCCACCAGCTCAGCTCCACTCGGCCACGGCTGTTGACGAACTCGTTGTCCGGCCAGTTGTGGTTCAGCACCGCCAGGCTGCGCTCGGACAGCTCCTGCTCGCCCAGCGACCGATAGGCGCGGCTCATGATCGCCAGCGCTTCCGGCACCGAGGGGGTTTCCTGGAAGTGGATGACCACCTGCTGGGCCCGGTTCACCGCCGCCACATGGGCGCCACGGCGGGCATAGTAGCGCGCCACATGGAGCTCGTAGGCGGCCAGCTGATTGCGGATATAGACCATGCGCGCCCGCGCATCCGGCGCGTACTCGCTGTCCGGGTAACGGTTCACCAGCTCATGGAAATCGCGGAAGGCGTCGCGCCAGGAGCTCAGATCCCGGGCAGCGCGGTCGGTGCGCATCAGCCGGTCGAACAGGCCGCGCTCCATGTTGTAGTTGGCCAGCCCCTTCATGTAGATCACATAGTCCAGGTGCTCATTGGCCGGGAAGTTACGCATGAAACGCGTGGCCGTGGCCACGGCCGCCGGGTAGTCCAGCGCCCGGTACTGGCTGTAGATCAGGTCCAGCTGCGCCTGCTCGGCAAAGTCACCGTAGGGGAAACGGGCTTCCAGTTCGCGCAGCTCATCGATAGCGCTGAGGAAGTTGTTGCGGTCCAGTTGGGTGCGCACGGTCTGGTACAGTTCGGCTTCGGTGCGCTCGGGGCGCTCCCGGGGCTTGTTCGAGCAGCCGGTAACAAACAGGGCAGCGATAAGCAGAAAAACGGTATAGATGCGCATGACAACCTGACTTTGACGTTACAATGGCGAAAACCCCGGAACGTGTTCCGGTAGCGGCGTCATTTAAGCACGCACAGCCAGACACGGCCAGCCGACGCCCACGTGAAACCCGATCAAGAGATCCAGCCTTATGGGACAGCAGGTCAACGATAAGATTCAGCTCAGCGCCCAGGCCACGCCCGAGCACGCCGGGCAGCGCCTGGACCAGGTGGCCGCCGACCTGTTTGACCGCTTCTCACGCTCGCGTCTGCAGCAGTGGATCAAGGGCGGCGCCTTGACGGTGAACGGCCATACTGCCCGGCCCAAGGACAAGTTGATCGGTAGCGAAACCCTCACCATCGACGCTGAACTGGAAGCCGAGGTGGAAGACGCGGCGCAGCCCATCGAACTGCCGGTGGTGTATCAGGACGACGACCTGCTGGTGATCAACAAGCCCGCCGGACTGGTGGTGCACCCTGCTGCCGGGCATCAGGACGGCACCCTGCTGAACGGGCTGCTGCACCACGATCCGGGCCTGAACAGCCTGCCGCGCGCCGGTATCGTGCACCGCCTGGACCGTGACACCACCGGCCTCATGGTGGTCGCCCGCACCCTTGAGGCGCACACCTCGCTGGTGGCCCAGCTGCAGGACAAGTCGCTCTATCGCGAATACGAAGCCGTGACCGTGGGCGTGATGACCAGCGGTGGCGTGGTGGATGCCCCCATCGGCCGGCATCCGCAGGACCGCAAGCGCCAGGCAGTGATCGACACGGGCAAGCATGCCGTAACCCATTACCGCGTCATCCAGCGCTTTCGCGGCAATACCCATGTGCGAGTGCAACTGGAAACCGGGCGTACCCACCAGATCCGGGTGCATATGGCGCATATTCGCTACCCGCTGGTGGGCGACAGCGCCTATGGCGGGCGCTTGAAACTGCCGGCCGGCGCCAGCCCGGCGCTGCGTGAGGCCCTGCAGGGCTTCCGGCGTCAGGCCCTGCATGCCCGCAAACTGGGCCTGGTGCATCCCACGTCCGGGGAATACATGGAATTCGAATCGCCCCTGCCGGACGACTTCACGGCGCTGCTGGCGCACCTGCACGCGGATCTGGCGGACAGCACGGCATGATGCCGCCCAGGGACGTGCCGCAACTGCCGACCCTGGCAGACTGGATGACCCCGGACTGGCAGCCGCATCCGCGCGTACGTGCCTGCGTGACCACCCGTTTCGGCACCCTTTCGCCGCCGCCCTGGCACGGCTTCAATCTGGGCCTGAACTGCGGCGACGACGCTGAGCGGGTGCAGCAGGCCCGTCGCCATGTGCAGCGCCTGCTCGACACCCCGCACCCGCCCACCTGGCTGCGCCAGGTGCACGGCACCCGGATGGTCCGTGCTGGTGACCAGGAGGCCGAAGCCGACGGCGTCTGGACGGACCAGAGCGGCTTTCCCTGCGCGGTGCTCACGGCGGATTGCCTGCCGGTGTTGCTGGCGCGCACCGACGGCAGCGCGGTGGCGGCCGTGCATGCGGGCTGGCGGGGTCTGCAACAGGGCATAATCGAAGACGCCGTGCGGCGCCTGGCCCCCGGCGGCGAGCCGGTCTCCGGCTGGCTTGGCCCGGCCATTTCCCAGCCCTGCTATCAGGTGGGGCAGGATGTCTACGACACCTTTACCCGCCACGATCCCGAGGCGGCTGCCGGGTTTCGCGCCGATGCCCAACCGGACCACTGGCGCCTGAGTCTGGTGCAACTGGCCTGGCAACGCCTCGATCGTGTGGGCGTGACTGATGTGCAGGGCGGTGAGTATTGCACCGCCTCAGACCCGGCCCGCTTCTATTCCTTCCGCTACGAGGGCCAGACTGGCCGCTTCGCCTCCCTGATCTGGCTGGCTTGATCTGGCGCAAGGTCTGCCATGTTGCGCCGGCCTATGCTTGAAAAATCACCACCGCGACCGCATTACCGCGTCAACTGTGTGGACTTTTTCAAGCGAGGATAGCCAATGCGTCCCGACCGTTTTACCACCCGACTGCAAGAAGCACTCGGCGAAGCCCAATCCCTGGCGGCCGGTGCCAGCCAGCCCACGCTGGACCCGGTTCATCTGGTGTTGGCCCTGCTGCGCGCGCGTGGCGGTAGCACCCGCCCGTTGCTGCAGAAAGCCGGCATCAACGTCAACGACCTGGACACCGCCCTGCAACTGGCGATGGAGAAGCTGCCCACCGCCGAGCCGTTTACCGGCGAGGTGCAGATCGGCCGTGCCCTGGGCAGCCTGCTGAACCTGGCCGACCGAGAAGCCCAGCAACGTGGCGATCAGTATATTTCCAGCGAAGCCGCGCTGCTGGCGGCGTGTGATGACAGCGGTGAAGTGGGCAAGATCTTCAAGCGTGCCGGTGTCGTGAAGGCGACGCTGGCGAAAAAGATTGATGAGGTACGTGGAGGCGAAGCCGTGACGGACCCGAATGCTGAAGACAAGCGTGAAGCGCTGGACAAATATACCGTAGACCTGACCACGCGCGCCGAAGACGGCAAGCTGGACCCGGTGATTGGCCGTGATGATGAAATCCGCCGCACCATCCAGGTGCTGCAGCGCCGCACCAAGAACAACCCGGTGCTGATCGGCGAGCCCGGTGTGGGCAAGACCGCCATTGTGGAAGGCCTGGCCCAGCGCATCGTCAACGGCGAAGTGCCGGAAGGCCTGAAAGACAAGCGCGTGCTGTCGCTGGACATGGCGGCCCTGATTGCTGGCGCCAAGTATCGCGGCGAATTCGAAGAGCGCCTGAAAGCCGTGCTCAACGAACTGGCAAAACAGGAAGGCCGCGTGATTCTGTTTATCGACGAACTGCATACCATGGTCGGCGCGGGCAAGGCCGACGGTGCCATGGATGCGGGCAATATGCTCAAGCCCGCCCTGGCGCGCGGCGAGCTGCACTGCGTGGGCGCCACCACGCTGGACGAATACCGCCAGTACATCGAGAAAGACGCTGCCCTGGAACGCCGCTTCCAGAAAGTGCTGGTGGATCAGCCGTCGGTGGAAGATACCATTGCTATCCTGCGTGGCCTGAAGGAGCGCTACGAAGTGCATCATGGTGTGGACATCACCGACGGTGCGATTATTGCTGCCGCCAAACTGTCGCAGCGCTATATCACCGACCGGCAACTGCCGGACAAGGCCATCGACCTGATCGACGAGGCGGCCAGTCGTATCCGCATGGAAATCGATTCCATGCCGGAAGAAATGGACCGCCTGGACCGCAAGCTGATCCAGTTGAAAATGGAGCGTGAAGCGCTGCGCAAGGAAGACGACGAGGCCAGCAAGAAGCGCCTGGAAAAACTGGAAGACGACATCAGCCGGCTGGAGAAGGAATACGCTGACCTGCGCGAGATCTGGGAGGCTGAAAAAGCCAGCCTGATGGGTGCCCAGGAATACAAGGCCGAGTTGGAAAAGGCACGTGTGGAAATGGACCAGGCGCGCCGCGCGGGCGATCTCAGCCGCATGTCGGAACTGCAATACGGTGTGATTCCCGAGCTGGAGAAAAAGGTCAACGACGCCCAGGACCGCGAGCAGGTGGACATGCAGCTGCTGCGCAACAAGGTCACCGACGAGGAAATTGCCGAAGTGGTGTCCAAGTGGACCGGCATTCCGGTGTCGAAGATGCTGGAAGGCGAGCGCGAAAAACTGCTGCGTATGGAAGAGGCTCTGCACCAGCGTGTGGTGGGGCAGGGCGAAGCCGTGGAAGCCGTGGCCAACGCCGTGCGTCGCTCGCGCGCCGGTCTGTCGGACCCGAACCGCCCGAACGGCTCCTTCCTGTTCCTCGGCCCCACCGGCGTGGGCAAGACCGAACTGTGCAAGGCGCTGGCGTCGTTCCTGTTCGACACGGAAGAGGCGATGGTGCGCATCGACATGTCCGAGTTCATGGAAAAGCATTCCGTGGCGCGGCTGATCGGCGCCCCCCCGGGCTATGTGGGCTATGAAGAAGGCGGCTACCTGACCGAAGCCGTGCGCCGCAAGCCCTATTCCGTGCTGCTGCTGGACGAGGTGGAGAAAGCCCACCCGGATGTCTTCAATATCCTGCTGCAAGTGCTGGAAGACGGTCGCCTGACCGATGGTCAGGGCCGCACGGTGGATTTCCGTAACACGGTGGTGGTGATGACCTCGAACCTGGGGTCTGACCTGATCCAGCGGCTGGCGGGAGAAGAGCAGTACGATGCCATGAAGTCAGCGGTGATGGAGGTGGTCGGCGGCCACTTCCGCCCGGAGTTCATCAACCGTGTGGATGAAGTGGTGGTGTTCCATCCGCTGGCCAAAGACCAGATTCGCGGTATTGCCGAGATCCAGCTGGAAGGCCTGCGCAAACGGCTGGCCGAGCGCGATTTGCGCCTGGTGCTGACCGATGAAGCCCTGGATCAACTGGTGGAGGCCGGTTTCGACCCGGTCTATGGCGCCCGACCGCTGAAGCGCGCCATCCAGCAGAAGATCGAGAACCCGCTGGCGTCGGCCATCCTGCGTGGCGACTTCAGTGCCGGGGAGGTAATCCAGTGCGACGCCCGCGACGGCGCCCTGCACTTCGGCAAACCCCACTGACCCCAGCCGGCGGGAGGGGGGTTAGTCGCAGGCCTGCAGGGCGTCGCGGGTTTCGGCCAGCATCTGTTCGCGGCGTTCGGCGTCCAGCGTGATGACTTCGCCGGTGTCCGGGTCTTCCATACGCACCACCGGCCGGTTGACCAGGGTGTCCAGATTGCGCTGCAGTTGTTCGCAGTAGGCAGGATCAGGCCGGGGCACCTGGTTTTCCTCCGCTTCACGCATCTGCTGGCGGGTGGCCTCGCGTTCGGCCTCGGCCTGCTCGTGGCGCTGATCGCGCTCTTCCAGCGCCCGTTGCTGGCCAGAGGGCGTCCGGCCCCAGGTCCGCACTTCGGCCGCATCACGGCCCTCTGGCGGGTTTTCCGTGTAGTGGGTCACCCCTTTTTCATCCGTCCAGCGGTAAAAGGTCTGGGCGCTGGCGGCCTGGGCCATCAGCAGGGTGGCAAGCAGCGACAGTAGCAATGACTTCATTATTATCATCTCCGGTGTTCTCCCCCGAAGTCTGCCGCCCCGGCGAGCAGGCTGCAACCGCAAGTGTTTGACACTACGCACAAATCTGCGACAATCGGGGCTTCCGGAAATCGGGACCCCTGCATCTTACCCAGGTGACAGTGTGGCCGGGACCGGGGGCGTCATTACCGTGGCGTCCATATGCAGTGACACTGCCGCATCGTCCCAGCTTCCGCCTGTCCGCGTTCTTGATGGCCACCTCCACAAGAGCCTCGGGAAACCAAAGTAGGGTTTTCTATCTGCGGACACTCCAGACAGAGATTTGTTGTTAACTGCCGTGCAGGTATCAGCCCCGCCGGGCTGCGGCGTGCTGTGCGGCGCGAACTGAGGTGACAGTTGTGGAAAAGCTATCCGGTGCGGAGATGGTCGTCCGCTCGCTCCAGGAAGAAGGGGTTGAATACCTGTTCGGCTATCCTGGTGGCGCGGTACTGCACATTTACGATGCCATTTTCCAGCAAGACAAGGTCAAGCATATTCTGGTGCGCCACGAACAGGCCGCCACCCATGCTGCAGACGGTTACGCCCGCGCCACCGGCAAGGCCGGTGTGGTGCTGGTAACCTCCGGCCCGGGCGCCACCAATGCCGTGACCGGCATTGCCACCGCCTACATGGACTCCATTCCCATGGTCGTGATTTCCGGCCAGGTGCGCTCGGACTGGATCGGCGATGACGCCTTTCAGGAAACCGACATGGTGGGCATCTGCCGCCCCATCGTGAAGCACAGCTTCATGGTGCGTGACCCGGCGCAGATCCCGGAAATGATGCGCAAGGCCTTCTACCTGGCGACCACCGGCCGCCCCGGCCCGGTATTGATCGACATTCCGAAGGACAAGACCGCACCGCACGTGAAGGTGCCGTTCGAGTACCCGAAGAAGGTCAAGATGCGCTCCTACACCCCGGTGACCCGCGGCCACGCCGGTCAGATCCGCAAGGCGGTAGAAGAGCTGCTGAAAGCCAAGCGCCCGGTCATCTATGCCGGCGGCGGCGTGATTAACGGCGAAGCCAGCGAGCTGCTGACCAACCTGGTGCGCAAGCTCGGCTTCCCCGTGACCAACACCCTGATGGGTCTGGGTTGCTACCCCGCTACCGACAAGCAGTTTATCGGGATGCTTGGCATGCACGGCACCTATGAAGCCAACATGGCCATGCATAATGCCGACCTGATCATGGCCGTGGGCGCCCGCTTTGACGACCGCGCCACCAACGATGCAGGCAAATACTGCCCCGGTGCCACCATCGTGCATATTGATGTCGACCCGGCCACGATCTCCAAGAACGTGCGCGCCGACGTGCCCATCGTTGGCCCGGTACAACAGGTACTGGACGACATGCTCAACATGCTCGACGAACACGGCGGCCAGCCCGACCAGAAAGCCCTGGCCCGCTGGTGGGAAGAGATTGACGGTTGGCGCCAGGTCCACGGCCTGCGCTACGAGACCAATGACGATGGCCCGATGAAGCCCCAGCAAGTCGTGCAGGCGCTGTACAAGGCCACTAACGGTGAGGCCTATGTCACCAGCGACGTCGGTCAGCACCAGATGTTCGCGGCCCAGTTCTATCACTTCGACAAGCCGCGCCGCTGGATCAACTCCGGGGGCCTGGGCACCATGGGCTTCGGCCTGCCCGCTGCCATGGGCGTGCAGTTCGCCTTCCCGGAGGCCACTGTGGCCTGTGTGACCGGTGAAGGCAGCATCCAGATGAACATTCAGGAGCTGTCCACCTGCCTGCAATACGGCCTGCCGGTGAAGATCATCAACATCAACAACCAGGCCCTGGGCATGGTGCGCCAATGGCAAGACATGCAGTACGGCGGCCGCCATAGCCAGTCATACATGGATTCCCTGCCGGACTTCGTCAAGCTGGCGGAATCCTACGGCCATGTCGGCATCCGCGTGGACAAGTTCGAAGACCTGGCGCCCGCGATGGAAAAGGCGTTCAGCCTGAAAGATCGCCTGGTGTTCATGGACATCTACGTAGACCCCTCGGAGCATGTGTACCCGATGCAGATTGCAGACGGCGCCATGCGTGACATGTGGCTGAGCAAGACGGAGCGGACCTGATGCGACGCATTATCTCGATCCTGATGGAAAACGAGCCGGGTGCCCTGTCACGCGTAGTCGGCCTGTTCTCGCAACGGGGATACAACATTGAAACCCTGACCGTGGCGCCGACCGAAGACAGTACCCTGTCGCGCCTGACCCTGACCACCATTGGTGACGACCGCACCATTGAGCGCATCACCAAGCACCTGAACAAGCTGATCGAAGTGGTGAAACTGGTCGACCTGACCGAAGGTGCCCACATCGAGCGCGAACTCATGCTGATCAAGGTGAAAGCCACTGGCGCCCAGCGCGCCGAAGTGAAGCGCACCGTCGACATCTTCCGCGGCCAGATCGTGGACGTGACCAGCTCGGTGTACACCGTGCAGCTTGCTGGTGCCAGCGACAAGCTGGATGCCTTTATCGGCGCCATCGGCGAAACCCAGGTGCTGGAAGTGGTGCGCTCGGGTGTTAGCGGTATTGCCCGTGGAGAGAAAGTGCTGAGTATCTGACGGTGCTTTGATTCACGGTTAATTTGATATCGCGATTAACCAGCAGACCCCGCCTTGAGCGGGGTTTGTTGGTTATGAGGTGGCCTTCATCCCTCCCTCAATCATATACCCCACCATATCTGCCAGCCCCTCGGCCAGCTGGTCGAAGCTGACCGGCGGATTATCTTCACTGAGCTGACTGACCATGCAGGCGATACCGCCCTGGATGATGATGTAGGCCATGACCGGGATATTGGGCAGCCGGGCGTACTGCGGGTTGTGGCTCAGGTACTGCATGGCCAGATCCGACAGGACCCGCTTTACCGGCTCCACATGGGCGGAAGGAAACTGTCGGCCGAGCCAGCGTGCGCAGTTCAGATAGCGGCCGTTGTCACGTTGTAGCAGGTCCCTGAATGCGAACTGCAGTGTGCGCACGGCGTCGCGCGGGGGCATGCGGGTCAGTTCCGGGATCAGGGGCTGAACCATGGCCACCACGTCGCTGGCGAACTGCTGGTTCATGGCGTCCAGGATTTCTTCCTTGTTGGCAAAGTACTCGTACAGGGTGCCGACGCTGACCCCCGCGATATCCGCTACCTTGCGGGTCCCCAGTCCGTCCGAACCGTCCCGCGCCACGGCAATGAACCCGGCCTCGACGATGGACGTAACCGTCTGTTTTGAGCGGGATTGTTGAGGCTTCCTGATTTTGGCCATACCCGAATTGAATCCGATCATCTGTTCGGCTTACTTTGGCAGTACGGCCGTGCGAGGTCAAACCGCAGTCGGCGAACAAGGAGACCCTTCATGGCGATGATCGATCTGGAAAAGATGCTGGACAAGGTCAGGGGCTCACAGTGGGCCCTGGTGGATATCGACTGGGACGCGCCCGGTGCGGAGCTGATTACGGCGGAGCAATGGCCGAAACTGCGCGACTTCATGATTGATCTGGTCTGGATCGAACATGTCGGTGCCCGAGGTTTCGCGGCCATGGCAAAGGGGGCGCCGAACGAGACGCTGCGCCAGCTGTACACCTTCTTCTATGCAGAAGAACAGCGCCACGCGAATGCCGAGATGGCGCTGATGAAGCGCTGGGGCATGCTCGAAGGCGATACGCTACCCGAGCCCAGCAACAATATTCGTCTGGCCGTGGCCTGGATGCAGAATTACGCGGATGACATGCCCTACCATGTCATGGGTACGGTGATCCCGGCGCTGGAAGTGGCCCTCGATGGCGCCTTGTGCCAGTTCCTGCTGGACACCGTCGACGACCCGGTGTGCCATGCCGCGTTCGACAAGATCAACGACGACGAATCCCGCCACCTGGGTGTGGGCTTTACGGTGATGGAGATGCACGGCCATAGTCCGCAAAGTATTGAGGCGGTGCGCATGATGGGGCGTCTTCTGAAGCCGCAAGTGCTGCTGGGCCTGGCGGTGCATTTTCCGTTGCTGAACAAGATGCGCGACAACGTCGTCAAGGCGGGGCTGCCGGAAGAGAAGTTGTACGCCGCCATGGCCAAGTTCGAAAAAATCGGTGGCCGAACAGGAAACAGCCGCAAGAACCTGCTGTTTCGTGCGATCAGCGGCCATAACAAGATCATGGCTGACCGCACGCAGAAGCTTTATCACATCCCTGTGGATCTGATGGTCAAGGTGACGGACCTGATTCCCCAGTGGGCATTGCCGGCCAAGCCGGGCTGGGTGGGTGATGTCACCTGGAAACCCACGGATTGAATGGTCTATCCTTGCAGCGCTTGTGCCTGCTGCCGGTACCATCGCGTACTGGCAGTAATCACCTCCTCAATGGCGGGCTGCGCTATCCCCGTTTTCTGCATGAAAGCCTCTGTTACAGACGTATCGAACCGATTGGGCTGAATAAAATGCAGCGCCTCAGGCCAGGTGTTCATCAGCCGGGGCATGCCCGGTATCCGCAGCAGTGCTGCCAGGATGGGCATCGGCAGATGCTGCCGGGGCGCACGTCTCCCCAGCGCATCAGCAGCAATCGCCAGTAGCCCCTGCAGGTTGGGTGTGGCGGGGTCCAGCGCCAGCAGCCGAGGCGGTGGGCTGTCAGTAGTAGCGGCCAGAGCGATCAGCGTGGCCAGGTGGTCCACGGCCACCAGGGGCAACCAGTGCGCCCGGGAACCGGGCACCATGGCCAAGCGTCCACGCGCCAGATTATCCAGCAGGGCAAACAGGGGCTGCGCGGTATCCAGGGCGCCCGTCACGCTATGCCCGCCCACGGTGGCGGGCTGCACTTCAATCATGTCCAGGCCCCGCTCGGTCGCCAGGGCGCGTACGCGGATGGCGGCTTCCAGTTTGCTGGCTTCGTACCCGCCCGCATGGCGGTAGACACGCTGCCAGTCCACCTGTTCGGGATCGTCGCTGTGGATGCCCAGCCGCTGCAAATGCGCCCGATTCTCCAGCATGAAGCCGCTGACAAACACCAGGCGGCTGCCGTGGTGGCGCGCCAGCTCTGCCGCCGCCAGGCTGCCCGCCACATTGGTGCGATAAGCGGTCTGGCGATCCAGCTGCCAGGCAAAGCGCGCGCCGAGGTGGATGACCACGTCGGGCGCGGCGAGATCGTCGGGCAGGCCCAGCCCCGGGAGGTCGAGGTCGCCCTGCACCCCGTGGATGAAGTCGCCCGCGCCGCCCAGAGCGTCCACGTGCTCACGCAGAACAGGAAGCTGCGTGTGCGGCTGGCGTAATACCGCGCAAAGCCGATGCGCGTCGCGGGTCAGTTGCGCGCAAACATGGCGACCGATAAAGCCGGTGGCGCCGGTGATCAACAGGGTCATGGCAGGTCTCCGATACAGGGTCTGCCGTCACCCTAAAGGGTAGAGTATGCTCTAAGGTCAATACCCCGGAGGCCTCATGCAGATCGCAGAGCTGGAGCAACGCACAGGTGTGAGCAGGTATACCCTGCGCTATTACGAAAAGGCCGGTCTGCTGCAAGAGGTGGAACGGCGCGGTAACAACTACCGCGACTATGCCGACAAGGCGGTAGAGCGCGTGATCATGGTGCGTCAGCTCAAGGCGCTGGGATTTTCCCTGCGTGAAATCCGCGAGGTGCTGGATGCGCTGCGCAGCGACAGCATCGACTGCGAACAGGGCGCCCGGCTGATGGCCGAAAAACGCTCAGCGGTGAACCGGCGCATCGCCGAACTGAAAGAAGTCAGCCTCATGTTGGGTCAGGAACAGAAGCGTCTGGAGGCCAGTGCAGCGGCCTGTCGTGAAGCGCCATGAGCAACGGGGGGAGCAGTTCAGAGCCCGTATTGCAGATGCGCGAGCGAGTGCGCGAGATCATCAACCGCGAGCTTGAGGATGGGAAGGCGAAGACCGAGAAGTCCTGGTACTGGGGCAACGTCGGACCCACGGTGCGATCCGCCGCTGAAGGCGCCTGGGCACTGGCTGAGTCGGTGCCGCTGACGGGCAATCCGCTCGATTACCTTGGCGTGCTGATCCCGAAGCTGCAAGCGCGCCGAACGGCCGTGCGCGCGAGTTTGTTCGACGAAGAGGGCTACGCCCTGGCCACCTACCATATGATTATCCGCGACGTTCTGGCCTTGTACCGCGCCGCCGGCGGTACACAGCTGACGGACGAGACGGATGAGTAGTCGATAACCTGACCGCATAATAGTGCAGAGGTGATGACGCAAGTAAGCTGATCAAGTAGATTCTGCTTTTCTTATACTTATAAAAAGGAAACAGGTATGTCCGAGGGGAATGAAGGGATCAATGTGCGTGCTCGGGCGGCGGCTGTAGCCTCGCTGATTGTCGTTGTCACCCTGTATATGCTTTACAAGCTGGTATCGCCGGGCTTCCCGTTCAGTTTGCTGCTGGCGCCGGTTATTTTCGGTCAGGCCATCCTGTATCTGATTCTTGAAAAGATCGGTTTGGCCAGCGCCGTCGGCGAGAATGCGCTGCTGGTGCTCACCTGGATCGCCGGGGGGCTGGGCCTCTGGTATGTGTACTACAAAATCGTGTACTTCGTGCTCTGGTTGCTGGGCCTGTACAAGCCGGTCCAGGCGGTCACGGAAGAAGGAGAAGGTGCGCAGTCGGTTACTACAGAAGATGGCTGGCTGTATCGTGTGGGCCTGGTGCTCAGTGTGCCCCTGTTCGCTGTCGTGGTGTTCTGGTGGCATGCAACAGGCTATGACTCACAGCATTCCCGCCAGCACAGAGTCGTACTCACCGCTGCTGAAGCATCATGCTCTGGAAGGTCATTTTGTGTTGAGCGTATTGAGCAGCACTTCGAGTCCTGTTTCAGTACTCACTTTACTCGCCAGGGCACTCAGTGGTTGAGAGCGCGCTATGCCATAGAGCGAGAGGCTTTTCGCGATTGCCTGTTTCCACAGAAGAAGTCGTAGGTGCGCAGCGAATCGTTTCCCCAACCAGTGACCGGTAAAGGTTGAAGCCCCGGGAGAGAATGAATGCGTACAACCATCCTGGCGTTAGGCGCCATGCTGGCTTTCCAGGCTCATGCCGAAGAGCTGTTTGCGCTTAACGCCGGCGCCGAGTGGTTCTATGAGATGGAGGGTGGCGAGGCGTCGGAGGCGGTAGTGCGCATCGACGAGGCGCGTTCTGTCCATGGCGTGGTCTGGTATCGCCTGGATGAGTTCGGCGATGTCTTCTGGGTCCGCAATGGCGATGGCGGCCAGATCGAGGCTGTTGAGGCGGGTGACGAGGGTCCTGATGAGAAGCGCTTTTTTGAGGAGGTGCTGGTATTCCGCTATCCGGCGGAGCCGGGGGAGCGTTGGGAGCTGTTCGACACTGAGTTTACGTATCAGGGTTTGCGGCCTGTTGATGTCCCGGCCGGGCGCTTCGATTGTCATGCATACCATCTGGATATGGGCGATGGTCGTTACGCCCTGTCATGCTTTGTGCCGGAAATCGGGTTGGTCTATAACGAGTCGGTGCTCGATGACGGGGAGAAAACGGTAGCCCGCCTGGCGCGATTCGAACCATCTCCTGACCAATGACCCGACGACCATCAGAAAATCCCCGCACTGACAGGCCGTTTTGCCGAACCGGCCTGAGCCGGTCGGGCAGGGCGGCGGTGCACGCTGCCCATTTGACCAGAGCCTCAACCGGAGACTCAACCGGAGACCCAACGTGATGCTGAACGTGCTGTATATCGGCCTCGGGGTGCTGTTGCTCACTTGTGGTGGCGAGGCATTGATAAGAGGCGCGCTGGCGGCTGCCCGGAGATTGGGCGTATCGCCCCTGCTCAGCGGCCTGCTGATCGTTGGCTTCGGCACGTCAGCACCAGAGCTGGTGGTGTCTGTTGACGCGGCGCTCAATGCGCGACCGGACATTGCTGTGGGCAATGTCGTTGGCAGTAATATCGGGAATATTCTGCTGATTCTGGGGCTGTGTGCGCTGATAACACCGCTTGCCGTGAAACCGCTGGCGCTGCGCCGGGATGCCGTGACGGTTGTGGCTGCCAGCATCCTGTTTCTGGTGCTGGTAGGTGGGAGTGCGCTGGCGAGATTCGATGCAGCGATACTGCTGCTTGCGTTGTTAGGGTATCTGGTCTGGGCATATCGAACAGAGCGCTTCGGCGGAGCGCCTTCGGGCGCACTGCACGAGGCGGAGGCGCAGGAGCTGACGGCGATACCTGGCAGTGCGTTCGGGATCGTTGCGGCGTCTGTGCTGGGGCTGGTGCTTCTGGTCCTGGGTTCCCGGGTCTTGCTGACAGGGGCGGTGGGGATCGCGGAAGCATTCGGCGTATCAGAGGCGGTGATCGGCCTGACGCTTGTAGCGGTGGGCACATCGTTGCCAGAGCTTTCGATTTCCGTGATCGCCGCATTTCGGCGGCATGCAGATGTCGCGATCGGGAATATTCTGGGCAGCAATATCTTCAACCTGTTGGGTATTCTGGGGATTTCCGCATTACTTCAGCCGCTGCCGGTCCATGCGCGAATTTTACAGTTTGATCAGTGGGTGATGCTGGCTGTATCGCTGCTGCTGTTGGTCTTCCTGTACACAGGCAGGCGGTTAAGCCGGATTGAAGGCGGATTACTTGTGTTGGGCTACGGTGTTTATCTGGGGCTGAGTTTTACGGTGTTTGGCGCATAGCGTATGGAGGTACGAAGTACCGGCCCTATACGATGAGATAATGCTCGGCTGAATGATGAGGCAAGCCTGTTTGATGCGTGGGGAAATTGGCATTCGTAAGTTGGGCATCGCACAGACCGAATTCTGATCTTCAAATATCTTGGGCAATGCATCCTTGGCCTGTGTGAGTGCACGGTCAGGATGTGACCCGACATGAATGGCTATATGGAGATCAGATTATGAACAAGGATCAGGTCGAAAGTAACCCGAGCGAACAGGACAAGAAGGCCAGAGAGGCAGCGAGAAAGGCAGCCGAGGGCGGAAACCAGAAGCAAAAAGATGAAACGGGCAAGCATGGCGATAACAACGGCGCGGTGCTGGGCGACATCAATGACGACGCCGGCAAGGAGGCCAAATGAACGACTCCATGGTTAAACCCCAGGGTATGGCTGGCGCCAAGGGCGTTACAGGGGCTGGTCCTGTGCTGCTGAGTGCCAGCACCTGATGTATGGGCTGCTTGAACCGCCCCGGGTACCGCGGAGGCTGGCGGGATATAACCCGTCGGTTCGATCAGTTCAATGTGCGAGTGACAGCCATCTGCCCCGTTACCGCCAGATAAGCCGGTAGTCAGTATCGCACCTTCGCAGACACCAGCGGCAGCACTCTCTTCTCGTCTTGTTCCTTGATATTGCGATGCAGATCACGCTGCACTTCACAGGGGCTGAGACGGTTTATCTCTTATGTCTCATCCTGTGAGCGAACCTGTGCGCGAACCTGTGAGGGTGACACGTGACAGAACACATGGCGTTGTGGCGGTGCAATTGAACGCATTTCGTCTCTTCGTGCCATAAGTGGCGTCTTCTCTCCCCTTTGTGCCACAACGTGGTCAGACTTTTCATCGTGTTTGCCACGGAGAGAGATCATGTATTTCGGACTGATGCGACATGCCGCCTGCACCGTTTCTGCCTTGTTGGTGTCACTGCTGCTGTTTGGTTGCAGTACGACAGGGGGGTATCAATCGCTCATACCGCCCCGCCCGGTGACGCCATCGGCAACCACCGCAACGGACATCGCCCCCGGGGACGAGAAGGTGGTGCACGTGGAGAGGTTTGCTGAAGCCTCGGGACGATTCCCCGCCCAGATTGCGGTGGCGCGTGTGGTGCCACGCAGTGAGCATCGCGGTAGCCACATGTGCCATGCACAGAGCCGGTATTGCCTGGTCGCCTCTCGGGATATCGAGTCCCAGGAGCAGTATTCCCGGCTGGTGTCGCTGCCCGGCATCGCCGGTATGCGTATGCTGACACCACTGATCGTGGCCGGGCAGATCGCCGATATGGATGATTTGCGTGTGGCTGCCGGGGGGCTGCAGGCGGATATGTTGCTGGTGTATACGCTGCATCGGCAGGAGGACGTCTCCATCGGTCGGAGCTGGCCACTGGACCTGGCATCGCTGGGTTTGCTGCCGAGCCAGCAGAACAATCTGGTGATCACAGCGGCCGCCACGCTTTATGACACCCGCACGGGCTATGTTTACGGCACGCTGGAGTCTGCTGCCCGGGCCGACCTGCGCACGTCTGTGTGGAACGCCGGGCAGGTCGATGTGTCCCGTCTCGCCGCTCTGGAGCGGGAGGCGTTTGCCACCCTGGTGGAGCGCTTTGAAATGCTGTGGGGGAATGTGGTGCACACCTACGCCGCAAAGTGATGGCATCTCCGGCGGGGGCCGCTTCGCGTATACTCTGTGGCAAACGCCACCCGCCAGGGTGCCCGCACCGGTCAGAGGGATTATCTGCGCTTCATGAAAACCCCCAAGTCATTGATCCCGTTACAGGAAGAAGGCGTTATCAGCGAAGTCTTGTACCAGTTGCAGAGTGGCAAGGAGGCCACGGTGTACCGGGTGCGTGCTGGCAGCGAGGAGCTGTGCGCGAAGGTATACAAGGATGCTACCCGGCGCAGCTTCCGGCAGGCAGCGACCTACCGGGAGGGCCGTGGTACGCGCAACACCCGTGATGCCCGTGCCATGGCCCGGGGTTCGAAGTTCGGCAAGCAGGTGACCGAGGGCAGTTGGCGTAATGCGGAGGTCGATGCCCTGTATCGCCTGGCCGAGGCCGGGGTGCGGGTGCCCAAACCCTATGGGGTGTTCGACGGCATTCTGCTGATGGAGTTGATTACCGACGATGAAGGTCAGGCGGCGTCGCGGTTGTGCGAGCTGGTGTTCAGCGAAGACGAAGCCCTGGAAATACATGAGGAGCTGATCCGTGAGGTGGTGCGCATGCTGTGTGCCGGCGTCGTGCATGGTGACCTGTCGCAGTACAACATCCTGATGGATGCATGGGGGCCGGTGATTATCGACCTGCCGCAGGCGGTGGATGCCGCAGGTAATCCGCATGCCCGGGGCATGCTGGAGCGGGACGTGAACAATCTGCGTGATTTTTTTGCCGAGTTCGCGCCCGCCTTGCGCGACACACGGTATGCCGCCGAAATCTGGGGTCTCTACGAAGACGGCGCCCTGACGCCGGAGACGCCGCTCACCGGGCACGCGGAAGAAGACCTGCACGAGGCGGACCTGATCAGCGTGCTGCGCGAGATCGAAGATGCACGCCTTGAGGAAGAGGCACGCCAGCGCCGCATGCAGGAATCTGAGGACGATTGAGACCGGGAAAAACAATCTGTAGCTGGCCCGATTGGGCTGCGATAAAGTCATCAAGCCTGATGATGGATCTGGTGAGCGAGTGGTGGGGCAAGCATGATTGAGCGAATCTTCAGGGGCAGTCGGCTTCTGGTACTGGTGGCGGTAGTCGTTTGCGCCATATCGTCGGTGTTGCTCTATGGGGCTTCAGTCAACATTATCCTGAACGTGGCGCTGGACGTAGTCCGTGATATTCCTGCCTCTGCGGATGGCGGCAAGAGTCTGGCGGTACGATTGCTCAAGTTGCTGGACCTTCTGTTGATCGCAATTACCTTCCAGATCATCGCCGTGAGTCTGTATCGTCTGTTCATCCGGCAAGTGTCGGTAGAAGAGAGCAAGTTTCTGAGCGCTCTGGATATCCGCAGCTTTCATGATCTGAAGATCACCCTGAGCCAAGTGGCGGTGGTCATCCTGGTGATTCTGTTTCTTGAGCAGGCTGTGCAGGTCGGCGCCACACTCGAAACCCTGTATCTGGGCGCAGCGATTGGCATCGTCATCGCGGCGTCGGTGTATGCCTGGAAGCATATGAAGCATTGAGCGCTCTTGCCGAGGGTGTGTGCCGGCCTTCAAGGGAAGCGAGCTGAAGGCCAGTACAGGTATGGCAGAGAGTACGGCGTGTATCATCATTCCTCAGAAGAAGAACAGATACCCCAGTTCGATCTGATTCGCTTCAGCGTCAAAGAAGCGCGTCAGGGTCACGGTAAAGCGGTCATAGGACAGTCCGGCACGCAGGCTGGCTTGATCCACCAGATCATTGGTGTCGTACCGCAGCACGCCTTCGAGCAGCAGACGCGGATCCGGTGCGGTGCGGAAACCCGCTTCCACACCGAAGCCGACATCATCGAGGTTATCCGAAGCGCCCTCGATGCTCACCAGCTGGAAGTTCAGATCCGCCGCCGCATAAGCGATGGTCGGGTTGGCCATGTCCAGGCGCGTCTGGTAACCCGCGCCCAGGTAAGTGCCGAAGGTGGAGACATCGCTGGTGGCAAAGCCGCCAAAGCGCACATCCATATGCACCACGATCCCATTCCCGTCGTTGTTGTCGCTGAAGCCAGAGGCGTCATACCAGCGCCAGAAAAGCCCATCCAGGTCATTGTCGTCATTGGTGTACACACCAATGGTGTTCAGGCGCAGCATCCACTCGGGAGTGTCGCCGGTTTCAGCCAGCGCTGTGGTAGAGAGTCCCCCGGTGAGCAAGCACGCGGCCAGCAGGCCATTTACGATCTTCTTTTTCATCGTTGTCGTTCCTCGGTGTGTAGAAAGCAGCCAGACGCTGCCCTGTATGTGAAGCGGGGGTTGGGAGGGACCGGGGAGGCCGTTTGAACCGCGGCGGCAAGGCAGTGATGCAAATGAGACCCCCTAAGCATATAAGTCGGCCCATTGCGTGTAAGTTTGGACGCTTGTTTCGGTTTCTGAACGCTTGGGGGAATAATGCTGAATAAAATGTCTACCGCCTCGGCGCTGCTCGGGGCGGTATTGCTGTTGTCTGCCTGCGGCGGCGGCTCGGGTTCATCAGGCCAGGGGCCGGGGCAGAACGTCGGCCCGCCCTGGATGGACAGCCTGCATCACGGGGCGTTATCGGTGCAGCATCTGGGCCCCACTGAGGTGGTGATCGACTGGCCGATGGTCGACGGCATCACCTACGACCTCTATATCACCGCTGAACAGAATACTGACCCCACCAACCACGGCGCCTATGGCGCCACGCTGATCCCGGATGCCCAGCCGCCGGTCCAGCATGCTGGCCTGGTGCCCGGCGAGCCGGTGTATGCGGCCCTGGGGATCGACGGCGAACTAGTGGCCTGGACCAGCTTTGTGCCCAATGTCGCGGGTTTGAATGGCGCGCCGCGGGCGCAGGCCGTGGCCGACGACGGGGTGCGTTTCGTCGGTGGCAACTTCACGGTGGTGTCGCCGGTGGTGGGGTTCGGGGCCGCGTTTGCCAGAACGGCCGATGCACCGCATGCACTGGCGTTTCCCGAGGTCAACGGCCCGGTGGACGCGGTGCTGTCGGATGGCGAAGGGGGCTGGTTCATCGGCGGACGCTTTACCACGGTTGGAGGGCAGTCCCGCGCGCGGGTCGCGCATATGGATCATCTCGGCCGGGTCACCGACTGGAACCCGGGTGTGACAGGGAGCGCCGTGGAGGCGTTGCTGCTGCATGACGATGTGCTGTACCTCGGTGGTCAGTTCAGCGCGGTGGGAGGCGTGCCACGCCAACAGCTTGCGGCGATCACTCGCACTGGCGAGGTGACGGCGTGGGGCGCGAGCGTTACAGGCAATGCCAGCGTGGCGGTGAGGGCGCTCGCCCTGCGTGACGGGCTGATCTATGTCGGCGGGAATTTCAACGCGGCGGCGGGTATGCCGCGACAGCGCCTGGCAGCGTTCGATCTGGAGGGCGCCCTGGTGGACTGGGCGCCCGTGCTGAACGCTCAGGTGTTCGCGCTGCTCGTGCACGACGGGGTGCTATACGTGGGGGGCCAGTTCTCGCAGGTAGACGGAGCGTCGCGGGGCATGTTGGCCGCGTTTAACGCAGACGGCGCGCTGACCTCCTGGGGCACTGCAGCCACCATCGGGAATCCCGTCAAGGCCCTGGCGGCCTATCAAGGTGTGATCTATATCGGTGGCGAGTTCGGCACGCTGACAACGGGCTCGGGCCCCGGCCTGGGCGCCATGAATACGGCCGGGGAAATATTGAGCTGGGCGCCTGCACCGTACGGAAATACGCTGGGTATTGAGGCGCTGGCGGTGCGCGATGGCGTTATTTACGCAGGCGGCCGTCAGGCCACAGGTACTCAACCCGCTGAGCCGTGGCCGTGGATGTGGGCCTTCGATACGTCGGGGGCGAGCGTGCCCTGGGCCGCCGGGGTCAACGGCCCGGTCAATGCGCTGGCGGTGGATGACACCACGGTCTACGCCGGCGGGAACTTCACCGGCCTGCGTGGCGTCTGGCGGCACCGTGTGGCCGCATTCGGGCCAGCGGGCAACCTGCTGCCCTGGGCACCGGTTCTGACGGGCGGTGGCACGGCGGCCGGTCATGTCAATGCGCTGGCTACCCAGGGTGAGCGCATTGTTATCGGTGGCGGGTTTACCCATGTAAACGGGGCGCTTCAGCCACGTCTGACCGCGATGGAACGAAATGGTGATCTCGTCAGCGCGCCCGCCTTCAGCGATGCCATTCGCAGCCTTGCCATGGTGGGGGATCAGCTCTACGCAGGAGGTGAGTTCACCGTGGCGAATAACAGCCATGACCAGCCTGATGTGGTACGAGAGCGACTGGCGCGTCTGAATATCGGCGCATCCGCGCTGACGCTGGCGGATGCGCTGCCAGCGGTCAAGGAGGGTGCCGTGACGATGATGGCGGCGGCGGGTAGCACCCTGTACTTCGGCGGCAGCTTTACGCAGGTGGGCGTGAGCACGGTGCCCGGGCTGGCGGCCATGGAGGGAGGGGCCTTGCTGGACTGGACGTCGGGCTTGCCGGGCTCGCTGCGTGCGCTGGCAACGGGTAACGGGCGGCTGGCGGTGGGTTATGCAGCCCACGGCTCGGCGGGCATGCCGTCTTTTCTGGCGCTCTACGATGGCGACGGCGAGCTTGTGAATACGGGGCTGTCACTCAACCAGGCGGTGCTGGCGCTGGCGGCCGATGACACCACGCTGTATCTCTCTGGCGATTTCAGCCAGATCCGTGGCGATACGCCGCGTGCGGGACTGGCAGCGGTGTCACTCCATGACGGGACGCCGCGGCCGTGGCAGCCGGTGCTGGACAGGCGGCCGGACGGGCTCGCGGTCCACGACGGCACCGTGTACGCCATCGGCGAGTTCAAGCATGCAGAGGGCCGGGTGCGCGCGGGCATGGCCGCCTTTGATCAGGCGGGTAATCTGCTGTTGCGCTGAGCCTGCCAGTGGCCGCGCCAGTTCCCGGTGGCCTGCCGATGGCGAGTATAGATGTGCAGGGCGTACTGGCCTGTCGGGCGCTCGCGCAGCGCCTGTTGCACGGCCAGCAAATCGGGGCTGATGTGCGCGGCGCTGTCCCGTGCTGCTGGCGCATCAAGCGAGTCGGGGACCGACCAGGGTGTGCCAGGGGGCAACAGGATGGGCCCCAGCATGCTGCACAGGGCGATGTCCGCCAGGCTCAACGTGTCGCCGACCATAAAATCACTGCTGCGCGACTGTGCCAGCGCGTCAGCCTGATCAAGCAGTACGGCCAGGGCCTGACGTGTGGCGGGGATATGGCGGGGGTGCGCCTTGTACAGATATTTTACGGCGGCGCGAAATGTGGCTTCTGCCATGCGACGTTTGAGCGCAGAGACCGGCGCATCCTGAAAATACATGGCCACCGGAATGGGGGTGTCGATCAGGTGCGACATGACCAGTTGGCGCACCTTCTCGCCGATGCGTTCCGCCAGGATATTGATCGCCAGTTGAGCGCCGCGCCGATGTGGGTTGGTGTCGAGAAGGGGCGGCCTGTCGGGGTAGTGGTTGTCCAGATGCAGGGCAATGGCCGTGCTGTCGCCCACCCATTGGCCATTGTCATTCAGCGCGGGGATGGTAGACACGCGGGTGTGCGGCCATAAATAAAAACGATGCAGCCCCGGATAAAGATTGCGAAGCTGATAATCAAGACCTTTGGCGTCCAGCAGCCAACGGCCTTTTTCCGCGAAATGTGACAACGGGAACTGATACAGGATACGAGTCATAAAGGCCTCACCAGAGATGGCTGTTGCTGTGGAGTGTCAGGATCACGATATCGCCATCGCGTTGCCCGAGGGTTAGCGTGACCGCGTTGCGCTGGCCAGTGTCCTGGCCAAACAGCTTGTGCCGTTCGGTTTCGGTAAAGCGCAGTTCCAGCGTGCCCCCGGCTTGCGGCGAGTAGCGGGGTGTATCGAATTGCTGACGCACGTCATTGGCGAAATGCCACAGTGTGCGACGGTGTTGCACAAAACGATGGCGGGGCAGAGTGAACTGCTGTGGCACCTCGTCGCCGGGCTGCTCCAGTGCGATACGCAGCACGGCATCTTCGGCAATCAGCGCTTCCAAGCGTTGTGCGGACCGCTCGGTCAAGGCGGCCTGATAGCGCTGGAAAAATTGCTCGCCGTCGCGGCGTGACAGTGCTTCGTCCGGGTCAGCGCCGCTGGCATGCAGCGGTGCAGCGTCTCCGAGGCAAAGCAGGTACAGCAGGCCTATGCTGAGCCGTCTCTTATTCCCGATCATCAGTGCACTCCGCCCGGTCAGGTTGCCGGGTGCAGCGCACCCGTTTCATCAGTCGCATCATCAGTGGGTCATAGTGGCCCGCCTTCGTCAGGGCAAGGCGGGCCTCATCCAGTAACTGGTCGTAAGCGCCCCGGTCGGCGTCTGGCGGCGGGAAGAAGAACAGTATTTCGCTTTCGGCGTTCTCCACCAGCCGCATGGCGCGGGAAAACTGATCGAGAAAATATTCCCGCGCCTGCTGGGCATAGACTGGTGGAAAGCGTTCATGGCGCAGCACCAGTTGTAGAGAAAGCTGCGCCACGGGCAGATCGACCACGGCCCCGTGTGCACCGACACCGCGATAGATTTCCAGTGGCATATAGGCGGCCGCAGGCGCCGCGATGACATCCACGGCGCCATTATTGAAGCGGTTGGCAAAGTTGCTGATGTCCGCCGATACCGGTTGAGCGCCGATGCGCAACGCCATCATCTGCTGGGCCGGGTCATGCTCGAGCACGGCCAGGCGTTTGCCGGCCATCTTGCCGACGTTGTTGATGCTGCGGTCGTTGAGAAAGATGTAGGCTGCGCCCAGCGGTAACAGCCCGGCGATTTCATAGGGGCCATGGCGCATATGAGGCGCCAGGGCGGGGCGCGCGAGAGCGGTGAACAGCATTTCCAGGCTGTCGTAGTCCTGCAGACCGCCGATAGCATCCACGCTGCCGGTAAAGGGATTGAACTGCCGTGCTCGCATGCCGGTGAGGAGCGCGGCGTCGCATTGCCCGGCCTGAAACTCTTCGGCGGCGACACGTTCGTTGGTCACGGGCCGTAAATTCAGGGGGACCCCGAGCTGCTGCGAGGCCAGGGCGAAATCACGCAATGTGTCAAACGGCTCACCGTGCACGCCGGTCAGGCTGAACACACACACCGTACGGGCGGAGTCCGCGGTGGCGTGTGTCATATTCAGCAGCAGTAACAGCGCGACGGTGAGAGTCCGTGTCATGGGGGGGGTCCTGTGTGTACAATGTCCACATTGATCCTGCCGGGAAAAGTATACAGTGTCAACATCAGGCAAAGGCAGCACCTATCACCACGGCAACCTGCGTCAGGCGCTGGTCGAAGCCGCACTCGGGCTGATGGTGGAAACGGGCGGCACCGACTTCAGCCTGCGCGAGGCGGCGCGACGGGTCGGGGTGACGGTCAACGCCAGCTATCGCCATTTCCGCAACAAGGAAGCGTTGATGGTGGCGATTGCCGCGGAGGGCTTCCGCCGTTTCAGTCAGGCGTTGCTGGAGGGCGCGTCGGCGGGCACGTCTGCGCGTGATCGCCTGCTGTGCAGTGGGCGCGCTTATGTGCGTTTTGCGCAGGCCAATCCGTCCCTGTTCCGGCTGATGTTCGGCAATTTCAGCGCCGGGCGTCAGGATGAAGAACTGGTGATGGCAGGGGGGCAGGCGCTGAGCGTGCTCAAATCCGCGCTGGCGGCCTTCATGGGCAAACCACCGGAGAGCGAGGAGGTCGCCGTGGCCGCATTGCGTGCGTGGGCCCTGGCACACGGGATGAGCTATTTGCTTATGGATGGACAGTTGGCGCATCTGCCGTGGGACGCCGATGCGCTGATCGACCGTGTGATCAGCGCCGACAGCTGAACCCGAACGGCTCTGGCGGCCTTGGTGGTGTAACGCACAGAGTCACGCCCTGCGCAGGCTCATACTGGTCATTCTCATGCTCGGGATGACCTGATGACTTACTGCGTTGGCGTAATGCTGGAGAGCGGCCTGATCTTTGCCTCGGATTCCCGCACCCACGCCGGGGTCGACAATTTCGCCAGCTTCAGCAAACTGAGTCTTTTCGAACGGGCGGGTGACCGGGTGATCGTGCTGCTGAGTTCGGGCAATCTCGCGGGTACCCAGGCCGTCATCAGCACGCTCAGGCAAAATGAGGCGCGGTCGGGTTGTCCCAGTCTGGAGAATGCCGAGTCCATGTTTGATGTCGCCTTGCTGGTCTCGGAAGCCATGCGGCAGGTGGACAAACGCGATGGCCAGCACCTGACCAGAAACGCCGTCGGCTTCAATGCGTCATTTATCCTGGGCGGTCAGATCAAGGGCGAGGCGCCTCGCCTCTTTCGTCTTTATACCGAAGGCAATTTTATCGAGGCGGGTGATCAGACGTCCTACTTCCAGACCGGCGAAACCAAGTACGGCAAGCCGGTCATCGACTGGGTGATCAGGCGTTCCACCAGCCTGAACGATGCGGCAAAGTGCATTCTGGTGTCGTTCGACTCGACCATGCGCAGCAACCTGTCCGTTGGCATGCCCATTGACCTGATCTGCTACAAGCTGGATAGCCTGGACGTGACCATGCGGCGTCGCTTTGCTCCAGGCGATCCCTACTTTGCGGCACTGAGCAAGGAATGGAACGCAGGTGTGCGTGACGTCTTCACTCGGTTGACTGACCTGCAATGGTAGCGCCGCCCACCAGCGCGGGTGTACCGGCGTTGGTCGTGACCTGTGAACACGGCGGCAATCGGGTGCCTGAGCCCTATCGGTATCTGTTTGAGGGCGAGCAGGATCTGCTGGCCAGTCACCGTGGTTTCGACCCGGGGGCGCTGACGATGGCGCAGGCCATGGCGACACACTTCCGCGCGCCATTGCTTGCGTCCACGGTCAGTCGCCTGGTCGTGGATCTGAATCGGTCCATCGGCCATCGCCACTTGCATCGGCAGGCCATTTTCGCGCTGGCGGCCGAGGTTCGGCAGGAGATCGTGGCACGCTTTTATCACCCCTATCGTCTGGAAGCCCGACGACTGGTGGCGCAGGGTGTGGCCCGTCGAGGCAGGGTGGTCCATGTGTCCTGCCACAGCTTTACCGACAATCTGGATGGCGTGCTGCGCCGTGCGGATATCGGGCTTTTATATGATCCAGCCCGGCCAGGCGAGCGGGCCCTGTGTGCGCGCTGGAAGTCAGTGCTCAGGGTGATCGCGCCGGAGCTTGAGGTGCGTCGCAACTTCCCCTACGAGGGCCGTAACGATGGCATGACGACCTGGCTCCGGACGCTGTTTCCGCCGGATCACTATCTGGGGATCGAACTGGAGCTGAACCAGAGCAATGTTTTGCACCCCGCAAGGACATGGACGCTGCTGAGGCGATCGCTGGTTACCTCTCTGAATACAGTGCTCGGGGCATCCGCTGAGGCATTACCATGAAGATTCGCATTGGTTACGAACTGGCATTCGACTGTCCCCAGCCCACCCCGGTGATTCTCATGCTGAACGTGCATGCTTCCCGGGCCCGGGATCTTGCGGTGCCTGATCGTGTTGTGGCGGTGCCGTCCATCCCGATCAGGCACTATGTCGACGGTTACGGCAATCAATGTACTCGTATCGTCGCGCCCCGGGGCATGTTGCATCTGTCTACGGATGCGGTAATCACCGACAGCGGCTTGCCGGATGTTGTCAATCCGGCGGCAAGACAGACGCCGGTTGATCAGCTGCCTGACGAGGCCTTGCTGTATCTGCTGGGCAGCCGATACTGCGAAACGGAACCCCTGACAGATTTTGCCTGGCAGCAGTTCAGCCATCCTGCCACGGGCTGGTCGCGGGTCCAGGCGATATGCGATTACGTGCATCACCATATCGAGTTCGGCTATCACCATGCGCGCAGTACCAGAACGGCATGGGAGGCTTATCAGGAGAAAAAAGGGGTGTGCCGCGATTACGCGCATCTGGCCATCGCGCTGTGTCGCTGTATGAATATCCCGGCCCGATACTGCGCGGGTTATCTGAGCGATATCGCTATTCCGCCGCCCTACGGAGAAATGGATTTTGCTGCCTGGTTTGAAGCGTTCCTGGACGGCGCCTGGTACATATTTGATCCGCGCAACAATATGCCGCGTATCGGACGTATTCCTATCGCGCGTGGTCGTGATGCCGCTGATGTGGCGATCAGTACCACCTTCGGCCGCAGCACGCTGAGATCATTCAAGGTGCACACAGACGAAATGCGCGAAATTCCCACTCCCTAGCGCGTGATGCGTTCGTACGCCGCCGCACCGACCTCAGGACAGCATGCTGCGATGATCCGGTTCAATCTTGCCGGAATGGAAGGAACGCGATCATGGAACGCTACGGAACGATCATGCGGGCACTGCTCGCCGCCGCCCTCCTGAGCACGCTCGCCGGATGCGAGACTCAGCTGTCTCGCGATGAGGCAACGCAGAATGCGGAGGAGGATGCTCTGGAGAGGGACGACACCCGCAGCAAGCAGCCAGCGGGACGCTACGGCCTGGGACTGACCGGATCGGCCCGGGCCGCGCTGTCGCCGTGAGCGATACCGGCCAGGCGGTGCTCCTGGTCGAGGCAGACATCGATCGGGCACGGCGGATAGAAACGTCAGTGGTGGTGGCCGGCGAAGGCGACTTCCGGGTTGAGCATGTGGCGACACTGGCGTGCGCGCTTGAACGTCTGGCCTGCGCCGCGTTCGAGGTGGTGCTGGCCAGCATGACGCTGCCCGGCGTCGACCGTGCCGAGGTGTTCAGCCAGTTGCGGCTGGCCGCTCCGGACGCGCTGGTGTTGCCGTTGGATGAAAACGACAGCGAACGACCGGAAAGCCCCGTGAGCATGAGCTGGTTGCCCGGCGCGCTCCATTATGTGGCGCACCGCAAGCGTGCCGAGATGGCATGGCGCAAGGCGGATGAAGCGCTTTTTGAAGAGAAGGAGCGTGCCAGGGTGACCCTGGGTTCGATCGGTGACGCGGTGCTGGTGACCGATGTGCAAGGCAATGTGACCTACCTCAATCAGGTGGCCGAGAGTCTGACAGGTTGGTCTTGTGCCAGGGCGCGCGGGCAGAAGTTGCCGGTCGTGTTCAATATTACCGACAGTGGCACCGGCAAGCGGGCCAGGAATCCGGCCCTTCATGCGATGGCCGAGAACCAGACCGTGGGCTTGGCCGCCAACTGTGTTCTGCATCGCCTTGACGGGAGCGAGGTCGGCATCGAGGACTCTGCGGCGCCGGTCTATGATCGGTACGGGCACGTCACCGGCGCGGTGATCGTGTTTCGCGATGTCAACCAGTCCCGCACGGTGACGCGCAAGATGGCCTGGCTCGGCAGCCATGATTCGCTCACCGGGCTGGCGAACCGCATCCTGCTGGAGGAGCGCTTCAAGCAGGTCATCAGCCTGGCGCATCGCCATGCCAGGCAGGCGGCGATGCTGTTTGTGGATATGGACAACTTCAAACAGATCAATGACGTGTTCGGTCACAGAGTGGGTGATCTGGTGTTGCAGGCGGTGGCAGGCAATCTGCTGCATGCCGTGCGTGATACCGACACCGTCTGCCGTCTTGGCGGGGATGAGTTTGTCATTCTGCTGGCGGATGTGGCCAGTCTGGCGGCGGCCGAGCAGGTGGCGGCCAAGCTGCTGGCGCTGGTCGCCGAGCCTGTACAGGTAGACGGGCACCAGGTCAGCGTGGCGATGAGCATTGGTATCAGTATGTACCCGGGGGATGGCGAAGACATGCATGCCCTGATCGAGCATGCAGATGCCGCCATGTATCAGGAGAAGCGCCGTCGTTCCGGGGCGCTGTCCTGACAGACATGATCAGAAGCGGTATTGCAGGTTGATGGATGCCATATCGATGTCGGTGTCATCAATATCGTAACGCTCATATTCGAGCCGCATATCCACGTTGGACGCCAGGGCGAATCGGACACCCAGACCATAAAAGATATCACTGCCGCTGTCACTGTTGCTCAAGGGGCCCAGCGAGCGCTTCCGGTCCCAGGACATGACACCCAGCTTGCCGTAAGGCGCGACGACTTCAAGCAAGGGTATGTTGATCAGCACCGCACCCGACACGCCAGTCAGTTCCATGTTGGCCTGGCCATCACTGGTGTCACCGAAATCCGTATAAGCCGCTTCGATAGCAAATATCCTGCCCGCTTCAAAGCCTGCATAAGCACGCCAGGCCACGCGGTTGTCTTTCAGGCGGTCGTCTTCGTCGAGAAAATCGTCATCATTGATCCGATAGTAGCCGGCGCTGGCGCCTGCGTAGAAACCGGCTTCCCGATCGTTCCTCTCGAAAGCCATACCGGCTGAGGTCAGAGACAGGCCTGCGACTATCAATGGCATGTGCAGAAGCTTGTTCATTGTCGTACTCCAGGTGGTGGTGCTTGTAGCGTTCCGATTCAGGTGTGGCCGCAGAAGCGGGCACCCTGTTTCGCCTGTACAGCCTGTCAGGGGCGGGGATCCTGGTCTGTACGCCATGGAACACAGCGGCCATGGAATGCATGTGTGCTACCGCACAGACGAGATCGCAGGGAGCTGGCAGCATGGAAGGCGTCCTCCGACGTCATCGGGGGATGCGTTACTTTGTTGTGGAGCCTCTCAGTTTATCCCTTCAATACCGCGCTCGGTTGCCCGACAGGACGACTTGTCCGGTTTCGCTTATCGGTATGATCCGGGGTCCATGCAGTACGCGATTTTTGGCTTGCTCAGGTTCAGGGAGGACTGAAGCCATGTCCGATAAACCATCGCCAATGCAGAATATGCTGCTGGCCGCCTTGTCAGAGCCGGTTCGGGACAGACTGCTCAGGCATCTTGAATATGTCCCTTTTCCTCTGGGTCTGGTCGTGCAGGAGTCCGGGGATGATGCGCGCTATGTGTATTTCCCGACGGATTCCATCGTGTCGCTGCTGTGTGTTGCGGATGACGGCGGCTCCGCAGAAATATCGGTTGTGGGCAAGGACGGGGTGGTCGGCATCGCGCTCTTTATGGGCGGCGGCAGTACGCCCAGTCGGGCAATTGTTCAGAGTGCGGGAGGCGCATACCGGCTGGCCGGTAAATATCTGCAGGCCGAGTTCAATCATGTTGACCCCGAGTTTCGCCGGCTCATGCTCCGTTATACCCAGGCACTGATCACGCAGATGGCGCAGACCGCATACTGTAATCGTCACCACAGCATCGTGGAGCAGCTTTGCCGTTGGTTGCTGCTGTCCCTGGACCGGCTGGAATCCAACAAGCTGGTCATGACGCATGAGCTGATTGCCAATATGCTGGGGGTCCGCCGTGAAGGCGTGACGGAGGCGGCCGGGGTCTTGTACCGTGCCGGCGTGATCGAGTATCACCGGGGACGGATCACCGTGGTGAACCGGAAAAAAATGGAAGAGATGTGCTGCGAATGCTATGCGGTGGTCAAGGTTGAAACCGATCGCCTTATGGGAGTGTCCACAGACATACCGGAAAAGAAATAGCGGTCATGCTTCCAGGTCGCGACGCAATGCCTGTTCCAGCTTCTTGGTTTCGGTTATCTCGACAAACGTGATCACGACGCCATCCATGACGTTTTCCTGCCTGTAGTAAGGCATGATGCGCACGGCAAACCAGCGCCCGTCGGTCGTGCTGACCTGTTTTTCCGAGACACTGACGGCATGCAACGTCTGCATGGCGTCCGTATGCAGCGTCGGGTAGTCCAGCATCGTGGTCAGGTCACTGAAAGGTCGTCCGATATCGGTTCCCCGGATATTGATGAGTCTGGCGGCGCGGTCGGTGTAGCGTCTGACATTCAGATCCTGATCCAGGAACAGGATGGCAATATCGATGCTGTTGAGCAGATTCTTCATGTCGCTTTGTGCCAGCGCGAGGTCATCAAGTTTGGTCTGCATCTCTGCATTGATGGTTTGCAGTTCTTCATTCATTGACTGCATCTCTTCCTTGGAAGTGGTCAGCTCCTCATTGGTGGACTGCAGTTCTTCGTTGGCCGATTGCAGTTCTTCCCTGGAGGCGCGTGCTTCCTCGCGAAGATTCTGTATTTCATCGCGGCATTGTTGCAGCGCAGCCTCATGGGCAGATTCGGTCGTGATCTCGTTCTGATGTGCCTGCGGGGCTGGCGGCAGCCGGTCAGTATCGCGGAATACGATCATCGTGGCGCCGCGCAGTGCGGACGGTTCACGCAACGCCTGCACCGTCACATCAATGCTTTGTTCTCCGCCCCCCGGAAGCGCCACGCGCAGCCCGTGCAGGTGCAGGGGTTCGCCGCGGCCCTGTGCGTCCTTGATGGCGACAGCTAACGGTGCGCGCAGCCCCTCGCGCGCCATGGCGTGAATGTTCCAGTTGGCCTTGCCGGCAGCAGGCTCCAGATATTTTCCGGTGCGCCCGCTGATATAGAGTATGTCGCCATCGCCAGTGATCAGCACGGCAGCGGGCGCATAGACCTGCAGTAGTACATGATCGGCCGCTGCTTGCAGTGTGTTGATCGGCGGTGTGGTGCTTGCGGGCACGGCGCTCTCCGGGGCTGTCGTCGACATGGGGGGGAAGGTGTTGATCGGGAAATTTACCGCGCCTTTCGGGGCGTCTTCCTTGCGGCGATAAAGCCTCAGTCTGGGATCGATCGGCGTAAACAGATGATGGAAAGGCTCTGGGGTTTCGGCGCTGCCGAGCAGCAGGATACCGTGCTCGCGCAGGCTGTAGTGGAACAGCGGGATCAGTCGCCGCTGCAGGCTGGCGTCAAAATAGATCAGCAGGTTGCGGCAGGATATCAGGTCAAGTTTGGTGAAGGGCGGGTCCAGTAGCAGATCCTGTTCGGCGAACATGACCATGTCACGGATGCTGCTGTTGATCTGGTAGCCACGTTCACTTGCCGTGAAGAATCGGGCCAGGCGTTCTTTCGATAACGTATCGGCGATGGCGTCGGGGTATCTGCCCCGGCGTGCGGTGGCGATCGCCTCCGGACTCAGGTCCGTGGCGAAAATCTGCAGGGAGAACCCGCGCAGGCTTTCGTCCTGCTCAGTGGCCTCGATGAACACCATCGCGAGGGAGTAGGCCTCTTCTCCGGTGGAGCAGCCTGCCACCCAGGCACGCAGATGGTGGGCGGTGCCGCGTTGGGCCAGCATGGCTGGCAGCGTGATGCTGGCCAGGTGATCCCAGACGCCGGGGTCGCGAAAAAAATGCGTGACGCCGATTAACAGTTCCTTGAACAGCAGGTCGATTTCGTGAGGGTTCTGCTCCAGAAAGTCAGCGTACCTGGCGAGCGTGCGCAGGCTGTGTACCGCCATGCGACGCTCCATGCGGCGATGCAGCGTGCTGGGCTTGTAGGAGGAAAAGTCATGCCGGGTTCGCTGTTGTAGCAAAGTGAAAATACGCTGCAGGGGCGCCTGTTCCGGGGCGGTCGTGTCGAGGGTCTCTTCGCCGTCGGGGGGCGGAGCCTGAGCGAGATAGTCGCTAATGCGGTCGGGCATATCGGCGGCATCGGCAATGATGTCGGCACAGTTCGAAGCCACCGCGCTGGCCGGCATCTCATCAAACTGCGCTGATGACGGCTGCTGTACCAGGGTCAGCCCGCCCACGGCCTTGATGGCCTGCAAACCCAGTGTGCCGTCGGCGCCCATGCCGGAAAGTACCACCCCGATCGCCTGCTCCCCCAAGGCACCGGCCAGCGAGTTGAACAGCACATTGATGGGCAGGCGCAGGCCGCGAGGCGCGCTGGGGGTGCCGAGATGCAGTCGCCCGTCGACCACGCTGAGTTCGGTGTTCGGCGGGATCACGTAAACACAATCCGGTGCGATGAGCATGTTCTGCTGCGCTTCGTGAACCGGCATCGGGGTGATACGTTGCAGCAAGGCCGACAGCAGTGCCTTGTGTGTGGGGTCAAGGTGTTGCACCACCACATAAGCCATGTGGCTGGGCACTGGCACCTTGGCGAGGAACTGCTCCAGGGGCTCCAGGCCGCCCGCCGAGGCGCCAATCCCGACAATGCGTGTGGCGGGCGCGTGTGTCACGGCAGGGGGCGCAGTTGTCTGGGGAGCCATGGATGGACCTTCTGCCGGGCGTCAGGAAACCTCGGAACAGACTAACAGAGCGCAGCGCGTGTCGGGCGAAAGATTGGCGGCCATGTGCAGGCGGCGGGCGCTGCTCGTGAACACCTCGCCGCCCTGCCCGGGCCTCCCCTGGCGCAGTGCGCTCAGGATGGTCGCCAGAACCGGCTGGCTGTCGGCTGCAAGAAAGCGATCGAACGGACCGCTGCACAGGGTGTCGGGTGCGGTATCAAGCAGGGCGGCGCCGGTCGGATTGGCTTGCAGAATGCCGCCCTGCAGATCGACAACAAAGTAGCCGACCGGGGCGCCTTCATAAAGCGCCTTGTAGTGAGCCAGTTCATCGGCAAGCAGATGCCCGCCGCTTTGTATGACCTCGTTCTGCAGGTCGATTTCAACCTGGTGCACCTGCAATTCGTGCAACAGCTTGAGCGCATCGGAAGCGGTATCGGGGTTGCTGGAAAGATCATGCAGCAGTTTCAGCGCATCCAGGCCGAGCGAATAGCTGCCCGCCTGCTGCGCCGTACCCGTCTTCAGCCGGGTTTCGGCCATGTCCCGCAACGTCACACTCATGTCGGTTTCGGCAGGGGGCTCAGACATCGTGGCTCCACAGGTTACAGTCGGCGCCCCTGAAGCAGACGCACAACGATCACGATCACGGCGATCACCAGCAGGATATGGATGAATCCGCCCAGGGTGTATGAACTGACAAAACCCAGCAGCCACAAAGCGATCAGGATGATGGCAATGGTTCCAAGCATTCGGGCTCTCCTCGATATCAGAATGGCATGACGCACAGCCGATAGATAGCAGGTTGGCCCCGTCTGCCCGGTCGGGTCTGTGCGCTGCCCAACATATCGCTGAACCCGCTGAACGGTGCCACCGTGGCATTGTTCAGGGGGTGGAGAGGGCCTGCTGGTGCCAGAACGCATCAATCAGGGGTTCGCTCAGCCGCTTCTCCAGAGTGAACAGGCCGACTTCATAAGGCGCCAGCTGCGGGTTCACATCAAGGATCCGGATGCGCCCGGCAAGCGGGCTGTTGTCCAGCACGATCTGCGGGACCACGCCGACGCCGAAGCCCAGGCTCACCATGCTGACGATCGCCTCGTTACCGCTGACCTGCGCATAGATTTCCGGGCGCAGACTGAGGTCGCGGAACCAGCGGTCGGTGCGCTCCCGGGCCAACCCCTCTTCAGACAGGATCATGGGTACGTGGCGCCAGGCCTCGGCCTCCGCCTCACCGGTCAGGCGCTCGGCCAGCTGCGGCTGGCTGGCCGGGGCGATAAACAGCAAGGCAGAGCGGGTGATCGGGTGGAAGGCGATGCCGGTGGGCAATTGCGCCGGGCGGGCGCCGATGGCGATGTCCTCGGTGCCGGCCAGCACCCGCTCCACCGCCTGAGCCGGGTCGCCGGTGTGCAGCTTGATCTCGATACGCGGGAAGTTCTGCCGGAAGCTGCTGAGCATGTCGTGCAGAAAGCTGT
The DNA here is from genome assembly GCF_003259185.1 of Isoalcanivorax indicus. Taxonomy (NCBI): domain Bacteria; kingdom Pseudomonadati; phylum Pseudomonadota; class Gammaproteobacteria; order Oceanospirillales; family Alcanivoracaceae; genus Isoalcanivorax; species Isoalcanivorax indicus. The sequence continues at coordinate 5,880 of NZ_QGMP01000004.1, read as the reverse complement.
AGCTGGCGGTGACCGAGCAATACAGGCTCAACTCGCCGCGCAACACCTGCTGCTCATCCTGCAGCGCCAGGCGAATCGTGCGCCAGTCGCTCAGGGCCTGGCGGGCGTAATCGCGAAACCGCTCGCCCTCGCGGGTCAGGCTGACCCGGCGGTTGTCGCGGTAGAACAGGGGGGTGCCCAGCTCGGTTTCCAGTTGCCGGATGCTGCGGCTCACGGCCGACGGGCTGACATGGCACAAGCGGCTGGTGCGGCCGAAGTGCAGGGTTTCGGCCAGGGTCAGGAACAGCTCAAGCGGGCGGGTATCCATCGGGTGTCCTGGAGTGTTTCGATATTCGGCATATAACGTTGCAAATATATCATTTTACGCAACGCGGCCGATAGCCTAAGGTGGCCAGCCTGTATCGGCCCCCAGGGCCGTCCCCCATGACCTCCAGCACAGGATCAGCATCATGAGCATGACCGTGTACTACGACAAGGACTGCGACCTGTCCATCATCCAGGGCAAGAAAGTCGCCATTCTGGGCTACGGCTCCCAGGGCCATGCCCACGCCTGCAACCTGAACGATTCCGGCGTCGACGTGACGGTGGGTCTGCGTCCGGGTTCGTCGTCCATTCAGAAGGCTGAAGCCCATGGCCTGAAAGTCGCTGACGTGCCCACCGCCGTCGCGGCCGCCGATGTGGTGATGGTGCTGACCCCGGACGAGTTCCAGGCGCAGCTGTACCGCGACGAGATCGAGCCGAACCTGAAGCAGGGCGCCACCCTGGCCTTTGCCCACGGCTTTGCCATTCACTACAACCAGATCGTGCCGCGCAAGGATCTGGACGTGATCATGATCGCACCGAAAGCGCCCGGTCACACCGTGCGCAGCGAGTTCGTCAAGGGTGGCGGCATCCCTGACCTGATCGCGATTTTCCAGGACGCCTCTGGCAACGCCAAGAAACTGGCTCTGTCTTATGCTGCAGGCGTTGGCGGTGGTCGCACCGGCATTATCGAAACCACCTTCAAGGACGAGACTGAAACCGATCTGTTCGGTGAGCAGGCCGTGCTGTGTGGTGGCGCTGTGGAGCTGGTGAAAGCCGGTTTCGAAACGCTGGTGGAAGCCGGTTACGCGCCGGAAATGGCCTATTTCGAGTGTCTGCACGAGCTGAAGCTGATCGTTGACCTGATGTACGAAGGCGGCATTGCCAACATGAACTACTCCATCTCCAACAACGCGGAGTATGGTGAGTACGTGACCGGCCCGGAAGTGATCAACGAGCAGTCCCGTGAAGCCATGCGCAACGCCCTCAAGCGCATCCAGAGCGGTGAATACGCGAAGATGTTCATTGCCGAAGGCGCCTTCAACTACCCGTCCATGACGGCGGCCCGTCGCAACAATGCGGCGCACCCGATCGAGCAGGTGGGTGAGAAGCTGCGTGCAATGATGCCGTGGATTCAGGCCAACAAGATCATCGACAAGAGCAAGAACTGATCCGGGCCTTGGGTCCGATCCCTGAAACGCGGCCTCCGGGCCGCGTTTTTTGTGCGGCCGGACTCCGGTACACTGGGCGCTTGAGGCCGCTGGCCTGTTTGCCCGATGAGAGCGACGATGACGGAACACGAGAAACCGCCTGCACCGCAGGATGACCCGCACAGCTTTGAAGTGATCGAGCCCGGCCCGGATCGCCACGGTGCCCGTCACCGGGGTGTCTATCTGTTGCCCAACCTGATTACCACGGCGGCCCTGTTCGCCGGCTTCTATGCCATCGTGGCGGCCATGAACGGCATGTTCGTCCATTCCGCTGTGGCGATCATTGTCGCCGGCATTCTGGATGGCATGGACGGCAGCGTGGCGCGCATGACCAATACCCAGAGCCGTTTTGGTGCCGAGTACGATTCGCTGTCTGATTGTGTCGCGTTCGGTGTGGCGCCGGGGCTGGTGGCCTATGCCTGGGGGCTGTCCGAGCTGGGCAACCTCGGCTGGGCGGCCGCGTTCATCTATGTGGCCTGCGCCGCCTTGCGGCTGGCGCGCTTCAATGTGCAGTCCGCAACGTCGGACAAGCGCTTCTTTACCGGCCTGCCGAGCCCGTCGGGGGCCGGTCTGGTGGCCACGCTGGTGTGGCTGGGCGCTTCGCGCGGGATTGATGGCAACGATATCAGCTATCTGGTGGCGTTCTTTACTGCCGCAGCGGGCCTGTTGATGGTGTCGCCGATCCGCTATCACAGCTTCAAGGAATTCAGCATCGGCCGCGTGCCGTTCCGGGTGTTGCTTGGCGTGATCGTGGCCTTCGCTATCGTGTTCCTCGATCCGCCGCTGGTGCTGCTGACGGTGGCGGTGGCCTACGTATCATCCGGACCACTAATGGCGCTCTGGGGGCTGCGCAAGGCGCGCCGTCGCGCATGAACTGAGCGGCTCGCCTCCTTTTGTCTTTGCTGGTACATTGGTGCCAAAAAAAGGAGTCGAGCCCATGTCCCAGTTCGCTGTCACCAACCCCGCCACGGGCGAGGCCCTCTATACGGTGACGGCGGCCTCCGCTGCTCAATGCCAGGTGATCATGGCCTCGGCCCGGGCAGCCGCCGAAGCGCTGCGGGATATTCCCCTGTCCGTGCGCCTGCAGGCCCTGGACGCCCTGCTCGATTACCTGCGCCAGCATCGCGAGCGGCTGCTTGATCAGATTGTTGCCGAGTCCGGGCGCAGCCGGGGCGATGCCATGCTGTCGGACCTGTTCCAGCTTACGGAAGACTGCCTGTGGTTGCGGCATCACGCGGCGCGCCTGCTGGCCGATGACACCGTGCCCACACCGATCAGCCTGCTGGGCAAGCGCAGCCGCATTCTGTACGAACCCCGCGGCGTGGTGCTGGTGATTTCCCCGTGGAATCTGCCGCTGGCCATTGGCATGACAGCGGCCATGTTTGCGCTGGTGGCGGGGAACGCCGTGGTGCTCAAGCCGTCGGAGCATACCCCCATGCGCGAGGTGCTGGATGAGATTCGCGCGTTGCATCCGCTCTTGTCACAGGCCCTGCATGTGGTACATGGCGACGGCCGCGCGGGGGAGGCGCTGATTGAGGCGGGGCCGGATCTGATCGCCTTTACCGGCAGCCTGGCCACCGGCCAGCGCATCATGCGCCGCGCGGCGGATCAGGTGATTCCGGTGCTGATGGAGCTGGGCGCCCGTGACCCGATGCTGGTGTTCGACGACGCCGACCTGCCGCGCGCAGTGGCGGCGGCCTGCTGGGGCAACCTGCATAACAGCGGCCAGAGCTGTACGGCCATCGAGCAACTCTGGGTACAGGATGGCGTCTTCGATATCGTGCTTGAGCAGCTTGTGGCAGCCAGCGCTGCCGTGCGGCTGGGCACGGACGCGAACGCCGATCTGGGCGTGCTGACCACGGATTTCCAGATGCGACACGTCTGCGCGCTGGTGGACGACGCGTTGGCCCAGGGAGCCACGCTGCACTGTGGTGGGCGGCGCAGTGAGTGTGGCCGTTACTATCTGCCTACTGTGCTGACAGGCGTCACGACGGCCATGCGCATCAGCCACGAGGAAATTTTCGGGCCCGTGCTGGTCATGCAGCCGTTTACCTCGGAGGCCGAAATCATTGCTCGCCACAATGCCTGCGCCACCGGCCTGAGCACCAGTGTCTGGACGGCGGACAAGCAGCGTGCCGAGCGACTCACCCGCGCGCTGGCCACGGGCTGTATCAATATCAACAACGTCATGCTCACCGAAGGCAATGCCGGTTTGCCTTTTGGCGGCGTGCGCCGGTCCGGTTTCGGGCGCATGAAAGGGGCCGAGGGGCTGCGCGGCATGACCCGCTCCAAGGCCGTGCTGACTGATCCGACCCGGGGCAAGCCGGAGCCGAACTGGTACCCCTATTCTGCAGAAAAGCTGGCGCTGACGGGCGAGTTGCTGGACCTGCTTGGCCAGCGCGGGCCGATGCGCTGGCTGCGGCTGATCCGGGTCGCCCTGAAGATCGACCGGCTTACCGGGCGCGCCCGCTGAGTTCACGCTTTTGCCCGGCGAGACGTGTAGGCTTGGGTGGGTGATGTATTCGCGCACGCCGAGGTCACCATGTTGATTCGTCATCGCCGCCGCACTGATGTTGTACCGTCTGACATTACACCCGAAGGGATCTACCTGCGCCGCCGTGAGTTCATCGGTGCGGCCGTCGGCGCGCTGGCGCTGGGCGGGACGCGTCCGGCCTGGGCTGCGCTGATTGATAATCCCGCGGCCGAAGACAGCCGCCGCCCACAGTGGTGGCGCGAGGCGGTCGCAGCGCGTCAGGACGGCAAGCCGGATACCGATGAAGCGCTGACGCCCTACAGTGATGTCACCCGCTATAACAATTTCTACGAGTTCGGTACCGGCAAGACAGATCCGATGCGCCACGCGGGCAGCCTGCGCGTGGACCCCTGGTCGGTGACCATCGACGGCCATGTCGACAAGCCTGGCACTTACACCCTTGAGGATGTGCTCAAGGGGCAAGTGCTGGAAGAGCGCATCTATCGGCTGCGCTGTGTCGAGGCCTGGTCGATGGTGGTGCCCTGGATTGGTTTTTCCCTGGCGGACCTGATCAAGCGGGTGGAGCCGACGTCCCGCGCGCGCTATGTCGCCTTTACCACGTTGCACGACCCGGAGCAGATGCCGGGGCAGCGAGCGCGTCTTTCCGGTATCCAATGGCCCTATGTCGAGGGCCTGCGCATGGATGAAGCCATGCACCCCCTGACGATGATGGTGGTCGGGCTGTATGGCCGCACGCTGCCGAATCAGAACGGTGCTCCGCTGCGCCTGATGGTGCCCTGGAAGTACGGCTTCAAGTCGATCAAGTCGGTGGTGCGTATCGAATTCACCGAAACACAGCCCCCGACCACCTGGAACCGGATGCAGCCGAACGAGTACGGTTTCTATGCCAACGTGAACCCGGATGTCGATCATCCGCGCTGGAGCCAGGCCCGTGAACGGCGCCTGCCCACCTCGCTGTTCAACCCCAATTGGCGCGAGACGCTGCCGTTCAATGGTTATGCCGACGACGTGGCGTCACTGTACCGGGGCATGGATCTGCAGCGGTTCTATTGAATTGGCCCTGACGTGAGCGGGTGGTGAGGCGCACATGAAACCGGACGTTGCCGCGATACAGGTGCGGCGCTGGGGCGGCCTGATCTGGCTGCCAGGGCTGCTGCCGCTGGTGGTTGTGCTCGGGCAGGGCCTGGGTGGCGCGCTGGGCCCCGACCCCGTGCTGGCGCTGGTGTCCCGGCTCGGCTGGTGGGGCCTGGTGGCGTTGGTGGCTACCCTGGCGGTGCGGCCGTTGGCGGTGATGACCCGCCAGGGCTGGCTGATGCGCTGGCGGCGAGACCTGGGCCTGCTGGCGTTTACCTATCTCACCCTGCACCTGCTCGCCTGGGCGGGATTGCTGCTGGGTTGGCAGCCGCGCTTTATCGGTGCCGAGGTGGCCGAACGCCCCTATATCCTGGTGGGCATGGCGGCCTGGCTACTGCTGTTGCCCCTGGCGCTGACCAGCACCCGCGCCAGCCGTCGGCGCCTGGGGCGGCGCTGGGGCCAATTGCACCGGCTGATCTTTCCCGCCATTCTGCTGGGACTGGCCCACCAATGGTGGATCCAGAAGTCGGACTACACCGAACCCGTGCTGTTCTCCCTGGTGGTGGCCACATTGCTGGTGTGGCGGCTTCGCCGGGGGCGACGACCCCAGAGATTGCCTAAAAAACCATCGGCAACTCCCTGATTTATGGTCAAAAAGCATACGGAATCGGGGTGAAGGCGGCGAGTTTGGCTAAAAGATGAACGGTTGATGACTTTCTTTGAAAAAACTGTTGACCGGCTGCCAAATCTCTCTAGAATGCGCCTCCACAACGACGGCACACGGCAACAACGGTGACCGAC